>JBJDYI010000001.1:0-4640 GCA_051867165.1 Faecousia sp.
CAATCAGCACAGCCCGCTTCATTTGCATTTTGTGGTTTGTGCGGACACAGGGCTTGTTTTGCAAATCTTCTGCCCCGGACAGATTCTCCACGCTGATACCACCCAGAGCCGTAAACAATTCCAAATTCGTCATCTGAGTTCCTCCTTATCCAGCTGCCGGCTCAGCTTTCCCCGCGTCCTGTAAAGCATGGATTTGATTTTGCCAACGGAGAAGCCTGTCTTGTCCGCAATTTCCTCCAGAGAATTCACATACCAATACCGGCATAAAAAGACGGTACGTTCGTCATCAGGGAGTGCGACCAGGAAGCGGTTCAGGCAGGCAATCACTTCTTTCTGCATGACGGCATCTTCAACGCTTTGCTGGCCGGAGACACATTCGCTCAGTTCCTCCAGCGCAATATCCACTTCACCGTTTCCGCGTTTCTTCGCGCTCGTTTTTCTCCAACGGTCAATGGATATGTTCCGGGTCAATTTTCCTAAAAATGTAGAGAGCTTTGCGGGTTTGCGGGGAGGAATGATGTTCCATGCGGATAAATAGGCATCACTGACACTTTCCTCAGAATCCTCCCGGTTTGCAAGGATGCTATAGGCGATTTTATAACAGTAACCACCATACTTGTTATCCGTTTCCTTGATTGCCATTTCGGATCGCGCAAAGTACAGATCCACAATCTGGGTGTCGTCCATGACAAGTCCCTTCCTTTCTATGTGAGTGTTTTCACCTATATACACGAAGACTGGCTGGAAAGGTTTTACATAGGATGCATTATTTTTTACTATATCACATTTCAGGCAAAGAAAAAAGTTGCCGGAACACCTGATCGTACTCCAGCGGCTATCCCGTTCATACTCACGCATTTAGACCCCAAAAAGTGAACCCTTCTCCTACTGAGATAAGGTTCGGATTATTCTTCTTTGGTACACCGGAAGGGACTCGTTACACTATGGTGTCGGCGTCGTCCAGCCGCCGAACAAATGTCCACAGGACATTTGCATTTTATCGTTCGAGTCCCACCTGAAACGTCAAAAAAGCAGATACCCATTCGGGTATCTGCTTTTCTGGTACACCGGAAGGGACTCGTTACACTATGGTGTCGGCGTCGTCCAGCCGCCGCCGAGCAAATGTCCGCAGGACATTTGCATTTTATCGTTCGAGTCCCACCTGAAACGTCAAAAAAGCAGATACCCATTCGGGTATCTGCTTTTCTGGTACACCGGAAGGGACTCGTTACACTATGGTGTCGGCGTCGTCCAGCCGCCGCCGAGCAAATGTCCGCAGGACATTTGCATTTTATCGTTCGAGTCCCACCTGAAACGTCAAAAAAGCAGATACCCATTCGGGTATCTGCTTTTCTGGTACACCGGAAGGGACTCGAACCCCCAACCCTCGGAACCGGAATCCGATGCTCTATCCATTGAGCCACCGGTGCATTTGCTTTCACAGCCTAGATATTATAACAGTCTTTTATCGGTTTGTAAAGGGGTATGGATAAAAATTTTTCTTTTCTCCCCGGCCCATTTCAGCAAAACCAGTTGTTTTCCCCTGGTTTCTGTGATATAATTTAAAAAATATGTACTTTTCCCTTGTAAAAGGAGGATTTCTTATGTCTGCACCGCAAAAATTCCGCTCCGCCTTCAACGGCTTCAACCGGGAGGACGTGGTCGGTTATCTGGAATACATAAACAGCAAGCACACCGCACAAATCAACCAGCTGACAAACGAAGCGGACCAACTGCGCAGCCAGCTGGAAGATGCCCAGTCCGACTGCACCCAGCGCGAGTCCATTCTGACTTTGCAGCTGGAACGGGACAATCTGCGCGCCCAGTTGGATCTGCTGCAGGCCCAGTATGATGCCTTGCAGGCCCATTGCACGGCTCTGGAAGAAGAAAAAAATGCCGCGCCTGTGGCATCTGCCGTTGCGCCCCCCGTCTGCAGCCCCGCGGAGGAACTGGAAATCTACCGCCGGGCCGAACGGACAGAACGCATGGCCAGAGAACGAGCCGATATGATCTTCCGTCAGACCAACGGCGTTCTGAACGAGGCCTCCATCCGGGTCAGTGATATGGCCGACCAGGTGGTGCCCATTGCCGACCAGATTCTGCAGCAGCTGAACCATCTGCAGCAAACCGTCACCTCCACCAAGCAGTCCCTGCAGGATGCGGTGGTTATCATCAATACCCTCCGCCCTGATCACCCTTAATCCGTCGCAGAGCGCATGCCGCAATGGGTGCGCTCTGCTTTTTCGTGAGGAGCCTTTTATGCTGATTTCAAAACCCTCTTATTTCGATGACTTTCACTGCCTTGCGGATCGCTGTCCTGACAGCTGCTGTAAGGAATGGGATGTTCAGGTGGATGCTGTTTCTGCCGCCTTTTACCGCAATCTCCCCGGTGCCCTGGGCGACCGGCTCCGAGCCGTGCTGCGGGATGAAGACGGCGAAACCGTAATGGCCATCACCGCCGGCCGCTGCCCCATGTGGCGTCAGGACGGGCTGTGTCAGATTCAGGCAGAACTGGGAGAAAACGCGCTGTGCCACACCTGCCGGGAATTCCCCCGGCTGACCCATGATTATGGCAGCTTCATCGAACGGGGTCTGGAACTGAGCTGCCCGGAGGCCGCCCGGCTGATTCTGACTGCCCCGATCGCACCCCCGCTTCAGGAGGAATCCGGCGAACCAGGTGCGGCGGAATACGACACGGACGCCATGTCTGTTCTGCAGGAAACCCGGCGCCGCGCCCTTTCCCTACTGTCCGACATGACCCGATCCCCCCAAGAGACCGCGGCGCTGCTGCTTCTTTACGGCTATCAGGCCCAGGGAGAACTGGATGGAGATGAGATGCTTCCCTTCGATGCGGCTGCTGCCATGGACACCATCCGTTCCTTTGCCAGGCCCGGCAGCATGGATGCCATTTTATCCTTTTTCTCCGGTCTTGAAATTCTGACCCCTTCCTGGGCGGATCGTTTGAAAAATTCCGGTGTGCCTCAGTTCCCGGAGCACTGCCGGAATCTGCTGCGCTACTTTGTGGAACGGTACTGGCTGCAGGCCGTTTCCGACTACGATCTGGCCTGCCGGGTAAAATTCATGGTGATCTCCTGTCTGGTAATTGGTGCGCTGGGCGGAAACTTCATCGAAACCGCCCAGACGTACTCCAAAGAGATCGAAAACAGCGCCGAGAACGTGGAAGTCCTTTTGGATGCCGCCTATTCTCACCCTGCCTTTACTGATGAAAAACTGCTGGGATTGTTGATGGGGGCAAACAAATCTTAAAACAGCGTTCATATTTCCTCTATTTACTTTTCCCGGCTTCAATGATATAATTTTACGACAGAATCGAAAGGAGGCGGTGTTTTGCGCCAATTCTTTGACGAATTGAAAGCTTTCTTTAAAAAAGGTGACATGGTTCTTCTGACCCTGTGCCTCATCACCTCGGGTTTTGGCCTGGTGATCATCTCCAGCGCCACCAATGCCGAGAAATTCGGCAGCAACTTCCGTTACATCGCCATTCAGCTGGTTGCTATCTTCCTGGGCGTCCTGATGTACGCCATTGTCTCCTCCGTTGATATGGACTTTTTGCAGGAACATCGGAATCTGATGGTGGCCTTTAACTGCTGTCTGTTGCTGATGTTGGTGTCTCCTTTGGGCACCGACAACAATACCGGCAACCGAAGCTGGATTGACCTGGGTGTCATTGCCATGCAGCCGGCGGAAATCTGTAAAATCACCTATATCATTATCATGGCATCCGTCATGTCATCCCACCAAAACCGGCTCTCCAGTATTCCCTCCGTCATGCACATGGTGTTCCACTTAGGGTTGCTGGTTGGTTTGAACATGGTGCTGTCTTCAGATGCCGGTGTTTCTCTGATTTTCGTCTTTATCTTTATCGGCATGACCTTTGCCGGCGGCGTCAGCCTCTGGTGGTTTGCCCTCGCCATCAGCGGCATTGCAGTGGCATTCCCCATCGTCTGGCAGTTCCTGGGTGAATACCAGCGGGAGCGCATCCTGATTCTCGTTGACCCCACCTATGATGCCCAGGGCATTGGTGCCCGGTATCACTCCAAGATCAACCTGCAGTCCCTCACTGGCGGCGGTCTGACGGGCCAGGGCCTGTTCAACGGAAACCGTACCCAGGGCGGCAACCTGTTCGCACAGCATACGGACTATATCTTCTCTTCCCTGGGTGAAGAGCTGGGCTTCTTCGGCTGCGTCCTGGTGATGCTGCTGGAACTGTCCATCATTGCCCGCTGCATCGTGGTGGGTATGCGCTGTCCGGACTATCTGCGCCGGCTGGTCTGCTTCGGCGCCGCTTCCGCGCTGATGTTCCAGGTGCTGATCAACGTGGGTATGTGCATCGGTGTCATGCCCGTTATCGGCCTGACCCTGCCCCTGATCAGCTATGGCGGCTCCTCTGTGGTTACCATTTTCGCCATGCTCGGGCTTGTATCCGGCGCCCATGCCCGACCACAACCCCAAAGCCATGAGCGATACATTCAGCCCTACCGTTGATATTCAAAACACGCTGCCTGTTTAGCGGGGTGTTCGTAAGACAGTTAAATTCAACAATCTGAAAACCATTGGTTTTCGGGGGACGGCGTGGCTTCGGTCACGCCGTTTCTTCTTTCAGAAGTTCGTCCAGAGGG
>JBJDYI010000002.1:0-4628 GCA_051867165.1 Faecousia sp.
CCAAGGGTCTGGGCGAAAACGACCCGGAGATGATGTGGATGACCACCATGAATCCGGAAACCCGGCGGCTCATCAAGGTCATGCCGGAGGACGCAGAACGGACAGCACTGTATTTTGACATCCTTCTGGGTGACAGTTTACAGGAACGCAAGAACTTTATCGCTGAAAATGGCGCCAAATATCTGGAACTTGCCGATATTTCTTAAAAAAGGAAGCAATTATGGCACGAAAAAAACAGGAACCTGAAAAGAAGAAAATTAACACCGACGGCATTATGGGACTCCATGGCTCCACCACCGAGCAGGCCATCTCCGAAACCCTGGAGATCAACTACATGCCCTACGCCATGTCGGTCATCGTCTCCCGGGCGATTCCCGAGATTGACGGCTTCAAGCCCTCTCACCGCAAGCTCTTGTACACCATGTACAAAATGGGCTTGCTCACCGGCGGCCGAACCAAATCCGCTAACATTGTGGGTCAGACCATGCGCTTAAACCCCCATGGCGACGCTGCCATTTATGAGACCATGGTTCGTCTGGCCAAGGGAAACGAGACACTGCTGCATCCCTTTGTGGACTCCAAGGGTAACTTCGGCAAAGTCTATTCCCGGGACATGGCCTACGCCGCCGCCCGTTACACGGAAGCCAAGCTGGACGGCATCTGCGCGGAACTCTTCAAGGACATTGACTCAGACACCGTGGACATGGTGGACAACTATGACGCCACCATGAAGGAGCCGGCCTTGCTGCCCACCACCTTCCCCAATGTGCTGGTGTCAGCCAACCAGGGCATTGCCGTTGGCATGGCCAGCAATATCTGTTCCTTTAATCTGAAGGAAGTCTGCGATACCACCATTGCGCTGATGAAGAATCCGGACCATGATATTCTGGAAACGCTGCCGGGACCGGATTTTTCTACTGGCGGAGAACTGCTGTTTGACGAAGCCACCACCCGGGAAATCTATCAAACCGGCCGGGGCAGCTTCAAGCTCCGGGCCAAGTGGCACTATGTGAAAGAGCGAAATCTCATCGAGATCACAGAGATTCCCTATTCCACCGCCACGGAAGTCATCATGGACAAGGTGGCAGAACTGATCAAGGCCGGCAAAATCAAGGAAATTGCCGACATGCGTGACGAAACGGACCTGGGTGGTCTGAAGCTGACCATCGATTTGAAGCGGGGCGTGGATCCGGACAAGCTGATGCAGAAGCTGTTCCGGCTGACACCCTTGCAGGACTCCTTTCCCTGCAATTTCAACATCCTCATTGCCGGCATGCCCCGGGTTATGGGTGTGGGGGAAATCCTCACGGAATGGACCGCCTGGCGTACCGACTGCGTCAAGCGACGGCTGTTTTTCCAGATCGGGAAGAAAGAAGACCGGCTTCATCTGCTGAAGGGCTTGGAACGGATCCTTTTGGACATTGACAAGGCGATTGCCATCATTCGGGAGACGGAGCTGGAGGACGAAGTTGTTCCCAACCTGATGATCGGCTTCGGCATCGATGAAATTCAGGCAAATTATGTTGCGGAAATCAAACTGCGCAACATCAACAAGGAATACATCCTGAAGCAGACCAGGGCCACCAGCCAGCTGGAACAGGAGATTGCGGAACTGCGGGATATCCTGAGCAGTCCCCGAAAACTTCAGAAGGTCATCATCAAGGAACTGGAGGAGGTTTCCAAAAAGTATGGAAAACCCCGAAAAACCCAGATTCTTTATAATATCCAGGAGGTCCAGCCTCAGGAGGAAGAAACCTCCGTTCCTGACTATCCGGTGACGGTGTTCCTGTCCAGGGAGGGATATCTGAAGAAGATCACCCAGCAGTCCCTGCGGATGAGCGGCGAACAGAAATTCAAGGAAGGGGACAGCCTGCTGCTGTCCAGAGAATCCACCAACCGGGCAGAATTTTTGGTCTTTACCGACCAGTTCCAGTGCTACAAGTCCCGGCTCAGTGACTTTGACGACAGCAAGGCCTCCCTGCTGGGCGATTACCTGCCTCAGAAGCTGGGCTTCGACCAGGGAGAGAACATGGTGGCATTGGTATTCTGCGGGGATTACAAGGGTTTTGTTCTGTTCTTCTTTGAGAATGGCAAGGTGGCGAAAGTGCCCCTCAGCGCCTACGAGACCAAGACCAACCGCCGGAAACTCACCGGCGCTTATTCCGACAAGAGTCCCCTGGTGAAGACCATGGCATTGGACGCGGATGAGCAGATGGCCGTCTATTCTTCCGATGGACGTGCTGCCATTTTCTCCACCGCCCAGCTGCTGCCGAAAACCACCCGGAATACCCAGGGTGTCGCGGTGCTGACCCTGAAGAAAAAAGCGGTACTGCGGGATGCCCAGCTCCTCAGTGACAGCGGCATTACCAATGAAAGCCGCTACCGCACCAAGACCATTCCTTCTGCAGGCAACTTATTGAAGGAGGAGGACAGCGCGGAAAAGCAGCAGACCTTTGATGTATAATACTGATATTCAATACCCCATTGGAAAGGAACATAGGGGATTTTGAGGAATCAGAAAAAGGAGAAAGAAAATCATGCGCAAACTGTATCTGAAATACAAATGGCTCCTGGCCACTGTGGCAGGCAGTACCATTTTTGCCCTGGGCTTTGCCCTGTTCCTGGCTCCAAGCGATCTGAGTGCCGGCGGCATCTCCGGCCTTGCCTTGATTGTGGTGGAGCTGCTGGGAGTGGGAACCGTGGGTGGAATCAGTATTCTCATCAATTTACCTTTGTTTATTCTGGGCGGTATCAAGATCGGCAAGCGGTTCTTTTTTGGCTCCATGATTGGCATGGTACTCAGTTCTGTTTTGATTGATGCTTTTTCGGTCATCACGATTCCTGCTCCGGAGCCTCTGCTGGCCGTGCTGTACGGAGCCGTGATCTGCGGTGTGGGTCTGGGACTGGTGTTTATCAATGGCACGTCCACCGGCGGCTCTGACATTTTGGTGCGGCTTTTAAAACTGCGTTATCGCAATGTGCCCATTGGCCAAATTTCCATGACGTTTGATGCCATTGTGGTGGTGATGACGGGTATCGTGTTTCAGGATATTTCCAAATCCCTGTATACCGGTGTTACTGTGTACCTGTGCAGCAAGGTGTTGGATGCGGTGATCTACAATTTTGACTATTCCAAAGTGGCTCTGATTATTTCCGATGCCCATGAGGCCATTGCCCGGGAAATCGGCCTTCAGCTGGACCGGGGCGCCACCTACCTGCTGGCAGAGGGAAGTTACAGCCATGCACCGAAAAAAGTGGTGCTGGCGGCGGTGAAAAAACAGCAGCTGGCAGAACTGAAGGAATTGGTGGTCAACATTGACCCCAATGCGTTTATCATTGTACAGGAAGCCCACCAGGTCCTGGGTGACGGCTTCTCCCGTTATACCAAAGACTCTCTGTAAGGAAGGAGGTGCGCTATGAAGCTGCGCCTGATCAGTTTGATATTAACCGTTGGCCTGCTGCTGACCGGCTGCAGTTGGCCCGATGGCAGCTACCATTCCGTTACTCCCCATCGGGAGCAAACCGGCGCCCTCCGGACAGAAAATATGACCGTCAGCAATTATGAGGAACTGGTGGATGCCATGGAAGCGGCGGTATTCAAGGGGGCGGAGAGCAGCGTCATCAATGTGGTGGGCTATGATCCCGGACAGCTGGAAACGGACCTCGTCAATGCGTCCAATCATATTCAGAAAGTGTATCCTGTGGGTGCCTACGCTGTGGAATCTCTGCGTTATGAAGTGGGAAGCAGCACCGGAAAAACCGCCATTGCTCTGAGCGTTTCCTACCGGCATACCCGGACGGAGATCCGGAACATTCGCCGGGTTCGGGATATGGAATCGGTGTACAAGCTCATCGGAACAGCCCTGGAGGATGTGGATGCAGTGCTGGTGTTCCAGATGGAGGAATTTATCCCGATGGATGTGCCCCAGATTGTGCAGGATTATGCTTTGGAGCACCCGCAGAAAGTGATGGAAATTCCTCAGGTTACGTCCGAAATTTATGGCACCGGTCAGACCCGGGTGATTGAACTGACTTTTTCCTATCAAACCAGCCGGGATGCGCTGCGGGTTATGCAGACCCAGGTTCAGCCGGTGTTTGACTCGGCCATGCTGTATGTCAGCGGCGAGGGCTCGGAAAGTCAGAAGTTTTCCCAGCTTTATGCATTCCTGATGGAACGGTTTGATTATAAGACGGAAACATCCATCACCCCTGCTTACAGCCTTTTGCGCCATGGCGTGGGTGACAGGCGAGCATTTGCCACCGTGTATGCCGCTATGTGCCGGGCAGCGGGACTGGACTGTGTTGTGGTGACCGGAACCCGGAGCGGCGAACCCTGGACCTGGAATATGATCCGGGAGGACACACAATATTTCCATGTGGACTTGCTGCGGTGCAATGAACAGGGACAATTCAGTAAGCAGCTGGACGCCGAGATGGAAGGCTATGTTTGGGATTACTCCGCCTATCCCCGGTGTGAGGACGCGGAGCAGGAAACGGAAACGACACTGCCGGAAGAAAATGAAAATTAGGGCTTGACAAACCGGGAAAAAGTGCTATAATTCACTATGTTCCCTGCGGGTGTAGCTCATCTGGTAGAGCGCCACCTTGCCAAGGTGGAGGTAGCGAGT
>JBJDYI010000003.1:0-4508 GCA_051867165.1 Faecousia sp.
TGAGGCCGATATCCTGATTGATGAAATGGATCTGACCAACCTGGATATGATCATTCTCCCCGGTGGTCTGGGAGGTGTGGCCTCTGCCCGGGCAAGCCGGAGCGCCCTGGATGCCCTTCGCTTTGCCTGGGAAAACAATAAATTTGTGGCCGCCATCTGTGCCGGCCCCACGGTTCTGGCGGATCTGGGCATCACCGACGGTCGGATGGCCACCTGCTACCCCGGCTGCGAGGATGGCATGGGCTCTGCCCTGATGCAGGAGAACCAGGCTGTGGTCCGGGACGGCAATCTCATCACCGGCACCTCTGCCGGCTGCGCCATTCCCTTTGGCCTGAAGCTGATCGAAGCCCTGAAGGGCAAGGACGAGGCAGACCGCATTGCAAGACAGATCGTGATCCGCTGATTGGAGGAACACCATGGAACACAACGAAACACCCGAACTGGATCCCCAGGAGCTGACTCCTGAGGAAATTCCGGTTATTCCCGAATCCGATCCGGTTCCCCGGGAAGAAACCGGATTTATTGACTATTTTGCCGATATTCTGCCGGAACAGCCTGTTTCCGAGGAAGCGCTCCGGGATGCCCCAACCGCGGTCTGCGCGGATACCATGGTAGATCCGGAGACCATCTCTCAGATTCAGTCTGCTGTGGAGAGCATCATTGAAGAAGAGGAAGCCGAAAGGGCGGAGGAAGCTGAAAAGGCAGAGGAAGCTGAAAAGGCGAAGGAAGCCGAAAAAGCGGAGGAAACTGCCCCTGTGGCAGAAGAACCGGCTCCCACCGCAGAAGATTCCGTTTTCCCGGTGGAGGAACTGCTGCCGGAAGAACCCGAGGAAAATCCCATTCAGGCTGCCTATGGAGAGACCGAAGGCTTTGAAGAAATGTTCAATGCCAAGGCGCCGGAAAAGCCTGCCCCCAGCTTTGATCGTCCCGTCCGCAAGGGCCGTCCCAAGCGGAAAAAGGGGGAGTTCCTCTTTGGTATTCCCCAGATTGCTGTGACCTGTGTGTGGCTGGCCATCATTCTGATCACCGGTGTGACCTTGGGGCGGATGATCTGGGTCTGTGCTGCCGACGTCCTGGCCTTTGGCCGGGAGGACAAGATGGTCACCATCACCGTCTATGAATCCGACACCATGGACGACATCATTGACAAGCTCTATGAGGCTGAGCTGATCCGCTATCCCGGCCTGTTTAAAATCTATGCGAATCTGGCGGTGGACGAAGGCGAGATCAAGCCCGGCATCTGGGATCTGAACACCATGTATGACTATCACGCACTGGTCAACATGATGTCCCCCAGCTCCACCCGTACCGTTGTGGAAAATGTGCTGATCCCCGAAGGCTTTTCCTGCCGGCAAATTTTTGCTCTGCTGGAAGAAAACAGGGTCTGCACGGCCAAGGATCTGGCGGATTACGCCGCCAACGGAGAGCTGAAGGATTACTGGTTCCTGGAAAATGTGGAGCGGGGGTATGAATACTGCCTGGAAGGCTTCCTGTTCCCGGACACCTATGATTTCTACAAGAATTCCAACCCCCGGGATGTGCTGGAAAAGCTGCTGGATAACTTTGAATACCGGTTCACAGAAGAGATGCGGGCCCAGATCGACACCCTCAATGCCAATGTCACCGGCGGCACCTTTGGTGTCCATGAGGTGGTCATCGTGGCTTCCATGATTGAAAAGGAAACCGCGAAACATGAGGAAAGCCCCAAGATCGCTTCCGTCATCTACAACCGTCTCTTTAACTGGGGCGACACCCCCGCTTATCTGAACATCGACGCCTCCATCGTCTATGCCCTGGACGGCAAGACGGATCTGACCACGGAGGATCTGAAGGTGGAAAGCCCCTACAACACCTACACCCACACCGGCCTGACTCCCGGCGCCATTTCCAATCCCGGTCTAGCCAGCATCTCCGCTGCCCTGAATCCGGAAAAGACCAACTACTATTTCTATGTTCTGAATCCGGCGGAAGGCCAGCACAAGTTCTCCACCACCCTGGACGAGCACAACGCCTTCATCGCCTCGTTGGAGTAAAAAAATGAAAAAATTGGAACTTCTGAGCCCCGCCGGTGACATGGAACGGCTGAAAATGTCGGTGCTCTACGGCGCGGATGCCGTGTATCTTGCCGGCACCGCCTTCGGTATGCGCTCCTTTGCCGGAAACTTCACCCCGGAAGAATTGCCGGTGGCCGTCCGGTATGCCCATGATCACGGTGTCAAATGCCATGTAACGGTGAACACCATGCCCCGAAACGACGAAATTGCCCAGCTGCCCCAGTACCTGGAGCAGCTGGACGACGCCGGGGTGGATGCCCTGATCGTGGCGGACCTTGGCGCTTTCACCCTGGCCGGCAAGTATGCCCCCCACTGCCAGCGGCATATCTCCACCCAGCAGTCCATTGCCAATTACGAATGTGCTCAGGCCTGGTTTGACCTGGGCGCCCAGAGAGTGGTGCTGGCAAGAGAACTGAATCTGGAAGAAATCCGCACCATCCGGCAGAAAGTGGACCCCAAGCTGGAAATCGAAACCTTCGGCCATGGCGCCATGTGTGTCAGCTACTCCGGCCGATGCCTGCTGAGCAACTACATGACCGGCCGGGACTCTAATCGCGGCGCCTGTGCCCAGCCCTGCCGGTATCAGTACGCCCTGATGGAAGAAAAAAGGCCGGGGGAATACTTCCCTGTCTTTGAGGACGAAAAGGGTACCTATATCATGAATTCCCGGGATATGTGCACCATCGACCATCTGAAGGATCTGATGGATGCGGGCATTGACTGCATCAAAATTGAAGGCCGGGCTAAGTCCGCCTACTATGCTGCCATCGTCACCGGCGCTTACCGGCACTGCATCGATGATATCGTGGCAGGAAAGCCCATTGATCCCGTCTGGCGGGATGAAGTGGATCATGTATCCCATCGCATTTATTCCACCGGCTTCTACTATGGCTATCCCGGCCAGTACACCGAACATTCCCGGTACATCCGGGAGTGGCAGATCGTCGCCCGGGTGGACAGCTGTGATGAAAACGGCCTGGCTCTGTGCAGCCTGAACAACAAATTCTCTGAAGGCGCCCAACTGGAAGTGGTGGGCCCTGATGTGCGTCCCTTCTCGATGGTGGCAGCCGGCATGACCGACACGGTCGGCAACGCCCTGGCGGAACCCCGGACCCCCCAGATGCAGTTCTATCTTCAGCTGCCCCGGCAAGTACCTCCCCTTTCCATGATTCGTCGGGCAGTGGACCTGTCTGCAAAGTAAGGAGGACTGTATGAGGAAGAAAATCCCGCTGACCATTCTCGGCATTATTCTGGTCTACGGCTCTGTGGCTTTTGCCATGAAAGCAGCCATCGGCGTGCTTCCCGTGGATGCCGCCATTGCGACCATTGCCGATGTGCTCCACATCAAGGTAGGCACCTTCTCCATGCTCTTCCACGGAAGCTTTTTCCTGGGTCAGATCGCCATGGAGGGGAAGCATTTTCGCAAAACCGAGTATTTGCAGATCCTGTACATCACACTGGGCGGTTCTGTTCTGAATTTCTTTCTGTATACCCTGCTGCAGGACCTTCACTTCTCCTTCTATCCCGTTCGGCTTCTTGTTTCCATTCTGGCCTTCATCGTCAGCGCTTTCGGCTGCACCCTGGTACTGGAAACCCATCTGATGCGGACCCCCATGGAAGGCTGTATTCAAATGATCGCAGAGCGCATTGGCACCACCATGGGAAAGCTCCGGCAGAAAATCGACATTGTACTGGTGCTGGTCAGTGTGGGGTTAACCCTGCTGTTTGGCACCGAGTGGACCCTCCGGGAGGGTACCATCATTGCTGCCCTGATTTTTGGGCCTGCCATGGACTTCTGGAAGAAAACGGTTTTTTCCAAAACTGCCGCCAACTAAGAAAATGCACCGAACAGCTCGTTCGGTGCATTTTTTTGAAGGAGCAGGTTTCCTCTTTATCAAGAGGAACCATCAGACGGCGGCTCCGTTTTTGAAATTCAGATATCTCTGTTAAACCTCATAATCTGCGGCGGTGCGGCCGGAGAGCAGGTGGAAGAAATGAGATTTGGCTTCGGTATGCAGAGGGTGGTCGGCATAGACCGCCAGGGCTTCCCGGTCCTCCAGCTCCGTATACAGGGCAAAGTCAGAACCTGCAAAGCAGCGCTCCACTTCAGCATGGATCAGGCCGGGAATCTTACCGGCCAGCGGCTCCAGAACGGATGCCGCCAGGGCAGTTACCTGATCCTTGTCCTCCCCTTCCTTGACATTGAACAAAACGATGTGCTTGACCATGGGTATTCCTCCTCAGGTTCTTGTTTCTTGCCTCAAATGTTCCGTTCTGCGGATTGAAACATTTGATGAAATCTCAGTCTCAATATGTAAAATACCGGAGCTGAAATTCAGCTCCGGTATTGCTTTTACAAATTACTCAGCGTCAGCTTCCTCAGCCTGCTCCAGCAGAGCACGGATGGACAGGGAGATGCGCTTGTTCTCAGCGTCAACATCGGTGATCTTGACC
>JBJDYI010000004.1:0-16960 GCA_051867165.1 Faecousia sp.
TGAAGTAGAGAAACTGGCCGGCGGCGACGGCTCCGGCCGTATCCAGAGATAATCATCTCACCAGAAGTCTGAGCCGTCGGATTTTCCGGCGGCTCATTCTTGCGGAGTTCCTCTCTTTTTTTCGGTATATCTTGCTTATATTCAGATATTGGTGTACAATTATAATAAGATGGTTTATCAGAACAGCAGCGTCTGCGTATGTCGGGACCGCATACATACCACTCCGGCAGGGATACTGCGTCACAGCGCGATAGACAATCCATGATCAGTTATTTCAACCAGAGGTGGTTCTCTATGCTCATCAACAAAATAATCATGTTTCTGATTGCCTGCGGCGTCATGCTGGGCGGTATTGACCGGATTCTGGGAAACCGGTTTGGTTACGGCGAGCGGTTTGAAAGTGCGTTTATGATGCTTGGCCCCATTGGCCTGAGCATGGCAGGTATCATCTGCCTCGCGACAATTCTGTCCTCTATCCTGGGCCAAACCGTGGGTCCGCTGTGTGATCTTCTTCACATTGACCCCAGTATTTTCGCCAGCGTGCTGGCCATCGACATGGGGGGCTATCCTCTGGCCATGGATCTGTGTAAAGATCCTGTCATGGGACTGTTTTCCGGGATTCTGGTGGCTTCGCTTTTTGGCTGCACCGTGGTGTTCACCCTGCCCGTTGGTCTTGGGATGATTGACCCTCAGGATCACCCCCTGTTTACCAAAGGTATTCTGCTGGGATTTCCCGCCATTCCTGTGGGAATCCTGGTCGGTGGCTGGGTTCTGGGGCTGAATACCTTTACCATTCTCTGGAACAGCATGCCGGTGCTGCTGACCACCATTCTTCTTGCCATCGGTGTTTTGAAATGGCCTGAGGCCATGAATCGCGGCTTTCAGGTTTTTGCCCAGGTCGTACGGATTATCGCCACGCTGGGACTGAGCCTGGCCGCTGCCCAATACATTTTGAAACAGCAGTTTATTCCACAGATGACCCCATTGCAGGAGGCTATGCAGACCGTCAGTTCCATCTGCATCACCATGCTGGGCGCCATGCCCCTGGCCGAGTTTGTCCAGCGGCTGATGAAGAGGCCTCTGGACTGGATTCAGCGGAAAACCGGCCTCAATGGTGTGAGCACCACTGCCCTGCTGCTTGGCATGGTCACCGTCACCCCGGTTTTGGCCATGATTGGAGATATGGACAAGCGGGGAAAGGTTGTCTGCTCTGCCTGTCTGGTGTGCAACGTGGGAGTCTTCGGTTCGCACATGGCCTTCACCATGAATGAAGCGCCTGACATGATCCCTGCCCTGCTGGCCACCAAGCTCATCGGTACACTGCTGGGGGCTCTCATCAGCCTGTGGGTCACCAGGGATATGTATCAGCCTGAATGACATAAGCACATCTCAGAGGATCTTCCTATAAAAAATGACCGGACTGTCGTCCGGTCATTTTTATGCGCTTTTGTAGCCCCGTTTTTTCAGGCAATACCAGTAGGCCGGGAAAAGAAACAGATCCGCCAGAATCCATGCTGCGGGACTGGCAAAGCAAACGGCACTGAATCCAAGCCAGGGCACCAGGCACAGTCCGAAGATGCCACGGGCAATCATTTCAAAAATACCTGCCACCACTGCCAGATTGGAGAAGCCAAGGCCCTGAATGGTGAAGCGCAGCAGATTTACAAACAACAGCGGAATATAAAACACCGCGTTGCAGAACAGGTACCGACTGGCCAAGGGCAGAATGGAATCCATGGCAACAGCATCTTTCGTATCCAGGAAGAGCTTTGCCAGGTTTCCACCGAAGAAATACAGCACCAGGGCGCACAGCACGGAATACACAATTCCAATCAGCGCCGCTGCCTTCGTTCCCTCATGAACCCGATCCGGCCTTTCGGCACCGATATTCTGTCCTGCGAAGGTTGCGGCAGTGCCGCCAATGGCATCGAAGGGGGTCGCTGTAAACATGCCCACCTTTCCGCCGGCGGTCATAGCAGCCATGGCCGCGGCACCCAGGGAATTGACCGCCGTCTGAAGCAGGATGCTGCCCACCGCTGTGATGGAATACTGCATTCCCATGGGCAGGCCCATGGTCAAAAGACGGGACACATACGGTTTTTCCAGCCGCAGATCCTCCCGTTTCAGCCAAAGCACAGGATATTTCTTCGCCATATAGCCCAGACACAGCAGCCCGGAAATCAGCTGGCTCACCATCGTCGCCCATCCGGCTCCTGCCACACCCATTTGGAAATTCAGAATAAACAGCACATCCAGTGCCACATTCAGCAGGCTGGAAAAAATGAGGAAATACAGCGGTGTTCTGGAATCCCCCAGAGAGCGGATGATTCCTGCAGTCAGATTATACAACATGATGGCCGGAATCCCCAGAAAAATCAGGGAGATATAGTCGTAAGCATACTGGAAGGTATCTGCCGGATTGTTCATCCAGATCAGAAAGCGACGGCAGGAACTCACCGTCACAAATGTAATGATCATGGCGAAGAACGCACTCAGCCAGATCATGTTGCCTACAAATTTCCGAAGGCCCTCAAAATCTTTCTGGCCAAACTTCTGGGCCACGGGAATGGCAAATCCGGCACAAATTCCGTTGCACAGGCCAAGCACCAGAAAACTCAAAGATCCGGTGGACCCAACCCCAGCCAAGGCCTCAACGCCCAGAAATTTGCCCACAACAATGGTATCGACCATGTTGTAAAACTGCTGGAACAACATGCCCAGAAGCAACGGCAGCATAAAGGACAGGACCAATGCCATGGGGGAACCGGTGGTTAGATCCCGGGTAGAATTCTTTGCCATCAAAAACACCTTCCCTGTTTCTCGTTTGTTTTGCACAAAATATTAGCACCATAATTAGTCAGTGTCAACAATCATCCTGCACAACTTTCGAGAAAAAGAAGTCCCGGATTGCAGCAAAAAGCAGTCTGCTGATGCAGACTGCTTTTTCGTAAAGAAAGGTGTCCTGTCTTTTGTGAACTAGGATACTGTCACAGACTTTGCAAATTGGATCATCTCTGTTTCCAAATCCTGATACTTTTCTGCGTCACAGCAAAACTGCACCAGCCAATATGCATCACTGCCCATATACACAACTGAAAAGAACTGATAATTCTTTCCATTTGCCTGCGTGCGGTAGGTGAAACATGTCAGACCATCCGCCTCCTGCACAGTCGCATCCAGTTGGTTCATTTCCAAAATCAGCCCGGCATAATCCTCCAAACTGGGTCTTTCATTTCCAAATAATGAAAATTCTTCTTTCAGCGCAAAGACCGCCATGTGTTCCGATTCAAATGCGGCAGTAAAAGAAACATAGTCTTTTTCCTGATAACCATCTGTCAGCGTAATCGTTAGCCCGGATTGCGAAAAGGTCTTTTCCTGGTATTGGGAATTCAGATTCAGATACGCATAGACAGTCGAAAAAGCAATCACAGCTGTCATCACGCCTGCCACCACGCCCGCCAGCACAGAGACACGCTTTTCTTGACTCGTTCTTGTATGATACTTCTTGGGCGGTATATTTCTTCTTAAAAGAGCATGCAGGTCGCGAACTGTCCCCTCGGTAATATCCGATTTCTTTACAATAAACGCTTGCTGCTTGGAGATGAACAGATAAAAAGTGTCATTTGTTTCGTAGACACCATCGAGATGCTGATAATGGACCCGGCTCTCCCCACTGCAGAAAGACGCATCTGACTGAATTTCCAGTTCTTTTTCAAAAAATGTATATGTATTGATACATCCCAGCAAGTTTCCACTCATTTTCACCGTCAAAATCGGCATAAACCAGATGACCAGCGGAATGAGAAGAAGGAAAACAGGTGTAATAAGTGTAACAGAGAGGAACAGCTCCGTACCGTTTTCCGATGTGACAATAAAAAACAGTCCCAGCCCCAGCATGATCAACTCCAAAAAGAGATAGAGGCCAATCTGAACAGGACTCCTGACATTGCTGAATCGGGCAAATTTTAAAAAGGCATCCTTCGTGTACTCGGTTTTCGCCTTGATTGGCATCATACGCGCCTCCTCTTCGTTATTTCAATTTCAAACCAGAGAATATGCTATATTATACTATTCCTCTTTTTTTGTGTCAATGGTAATTGCCCACTCCTTCTATTAACCCTCATCGCAATCACTCATATCTGGCCATCCCACCCTTCCAAATGAGAACGGCACATTTTCCAATGCGTATAAGGGCGTGCTGCAAACTATCGTTTTGCAGCACGCCCTTTTTATAGTGGTGTGGATTTCGATTTATCCCGTCACTGTCTCCTTAGCGGCGGAAAGCATCAGCTTGATACGGTTGAGCTGGTTGACTTCCGATGCGCCGGGATCATAGTCCACGGCAGCAATGTTGGCCTGGGGATAGGTCTTTTTCAGCGCTTTGATGACGCCCTTTCCCACCACATGGTTGGGCAGGCATCCAAAGGGCTGGATGCAGACAATGTTGGAAACGCCGCTTTGCAGCAATTCCACCATCTCTCCGGTCAGGAACCAGCCTTCGCCATATTGGTTGCCCAGGGACAGGAAGGGTTTGGTCATGTCGCCCATTTTCTCAATATCCACCGGTGCTTCAAAGCGGTTGGAGTGTTCCAGCGCGGAAATGGCAGGTTTGCGGATCCACCGGATGGCCCGGATGCCCCATTTGGCAACACGGTCTCGATTTTTCCCTTCTCCCAGGAATTCAAACTGGTAGCGGCCGTTATAGAGGCTGTAATTCAGGAAGTCCATCAGATCCGGTACCACAGCTTCCGCCCCTTCTTTTTCCAGCAGCTCCACCAGGTGGTTGTTGGCCAGAGGCATGTATTTCACCAGAATCTCGCCAACAATGCCAACTCTGGGCTTATGGACATCGTCCTTCAGCGGAAGCTGATCAAAATCCGCCACGATCCCCTGACAAATTCCTTTGTAGTGCAGGAAATTCCATTTACCTGTCGCCGCTGCAATGCAGCGGTCCCGCCACTTTTGGTAGAGGGCATTGGCGCTGCCAGGCACTTTCTCATAGGGACGGGTACGATAGAGACAGCGCATCAGCAGATCGCCGTAGATGACACTCAGCAGCATATCCGCGACCATGGGCATCTTCAGCTGGAAGCCGGAGTGCTTTTCCATGCCATTGGCATTCAGGGAAATCACCGGAATATGGCCCAGACCGGCTTTTTCCAAAGCTCTGCGGATAAAGGCAACATAGTTACTGGCCCGGCAGCAGCCACCGGTCTGCGTCATGATGACAGCCAGTTTGTCTGTGTCATACTTGCCGGACAACACTGCCTGCATGATTTGGCCCACCACGGTGATAGAGGGGAAGCAGGCATCATTGTTCACGAATTTCAGCCCCGTGTCAATGGCCTGGCGGTTGTCATTGTCCAAAAGCTCCACATGGTAGCCGTATTTCCAGAATACCGGCGAGAGGATCTCGAAGTGAATTGGACTCATCTGGGGGGCCAGTATGGTATAGCCGTCCCGGCGCATCTGCTCGGTGAATTCCACAGGCTTATAGCGCTGCTGGCTGGGAATGGCCTGGACATTCTTTTCCCGGCGCATATCCATGGCCGCCAGCAGAGAACGAATCCGGATCCGGACCGCCCCAAGATTGTTTACCTCATCGATTTTCAGCAGAGTGTACAGTTTATTATTCTTCTCCAGAATTTCACAGACCTGGTCCGTGGTAACGGCATCCAGGCCGCAGCCAAAGGAATTCAGCTGAATCAGTTCCAGATCGTCGCGCACGCTGACAAACCGGGCGGCGCTGTAAAGCCTGGAGTGATATACCCATTGGTCCACCACCCGCAGGGACTGATTGGCTGCCGAATCCACCGGCAGACTGTCCTCGGTAAAGACATAGAGGCCGAAGGAGGAAATCAAATCCGGGATGCCATGGTTGATTTCCGGGTCGATATGATATGGCCGTCCTGCAAGGACAATGCCCCGGCCGCCGGATTTCTGCATCCGCAGCAGCTGTCGGGCACCTTCTTCCCGGATGGAAGATTTGACTTCCCGCTGTTTCAGCCAGGCAGTGTGAACAGCCGCCCGGACTTCTTCCGGAGAAATGCCCCATTCCTCTTCCGCCGTATGTACCAGACGGTCAGCCGCTGTCTGCTCTGAGGTGAAGGCAATGAAGGGACGGATATAGTGCACATCTCCGTTCGCGATGGACTCCACATTGTTTTTCAGATTTTCCGCGTAGGATACCACCATGGGGCAGTTGTAATGGTTCTGGGCCCCTGGCGTTTCCTGGTGTTCATAAAACACACAGGGATGGAAAATGGTTTTGATTCCCTGATTGATCAGCCACTGCACATGGCCATGGGCCAGTTTGGCCGGGTAACATTCCGATTCCGAAGGAATGGACTCCATGCCCAATTCGTAGATCTTTCGATTGGAAAAGGGCGACAGTACCACGCGGAATCCCAGTTCCCGGAAAAAGGTGGCCCAGAAGGGATAGTTTTCATACATATTCAGCACCCGGGGGATGCCGATGCTGCCTCTGGGGGCTTCTGCTTCTTCCAGAGACGGAATATCAAACATGACTTTCTGCTTAAACAGCACCAGGTTGGGCGCCTTCTCCCCTGCCCCGGTCTTTCCGGCACCCCGTTCACACCGGTTGCCGCTGACGTGTTTCCGGCCCCCGGGGAATCGGTTGATGGTCAGCATACACCGATTGGAGCAGCCGCCGCAGCGGACGCTTTGGGAGGTATAAGAAAGCCGCAGCATTTCGTCCAGAGAGATCATGGTGGTTTTCTGGCCGCTGTAATGATGCCGGGCAGTCAGGGCCGCTCCAAAGGCGCCCATGAGACCGGCAATGTCAGGACAAGTGGCCTCCACCCCCGTAATTTTCTCAAAGGCACGGAGCACGGCTTGATTATGGAACGTACCACCCTGGACCACGATGTGCTTTCCCAGATCTTCCGCAGACGCCAGCTTGATGACCTTATACAGTGCGTTTTTGATGACGGAATAGGCAAGGCCCGCGGAAATATCGGGTACCCCCGCTCCCTCCTTCTGGGCTTGCTTCACATTGGAATTCATAAACACGGTACACCGGGTGCCCAGGTCCACCGGACTTGCGGCAAACAGGGCTTCTTTCGCAAACGCAGGGGCGGTATAGCCCATGGAATCCGCGAAATTCTCAATGAAGGAACCGCAGCCGGAGGAGCAGGCTTCATTGAGCATGATGTTGTCCACGGTTCCGTTTTTCAGCCGGATGCACTTCATGTCCTGGCCGCCGATGTCCAGCACACAGTCCACCTTGGGGTCAAAAAAGGAGGCAGCGGTACAATGGGCAATGGTCTCCACCACCCCTTCGTCCAGGGAAAAAGCGGATTGCAACAGGGCTTCCCCGTAACCGGTGGAACAGCTCCGGACGATTTTTGCCGTTTTCGGCAGCTGTTTTTGCAGTTCTCCAACGGCAAACTGGGCCGTCTGGATGGGATTGCCCTGATTGCCCCGGTAGAAGTGGTAGAGAAGCTGACCATCTTCGCCGATCAGCACCAGTTTTGTTGTGGTGGAGCCGGCATCAATGCCCAGGAAACAATCGCCGCTGTAAGAGGCCAATTCGCCCTTTTTGACCACAGCCTTCTCATGACGGCGGCAGAACCGGTCATATTCTTCCTGATTTTCAAACAGAGGGGCCAGTCGGGGCATTTCCGAAGAAATGGCCACGCCCTGCTGCAGCTGGGCTGTCAGGAGACTCAGCTGGATTTCCCGGGCATCCTCCGCCTGCAGGGCCGCGCCCATGGCGGCAAAGAGGTGGGAATTGTCGGGATCTACGGTGGTTTCCGCCGTCAGATTTAAGGTGCGGACAAAAGCGGCCTTTAATTCCGTCAGGAAGTGGAGCGGGCCCCCCAGAAAAGCCACGCAGCCCCGGATGGGCTTGCCGCAGGCCAGGCCGGAAATGGTCTGGTTCACCACCGCCTGAAAAATGGAGGCCGCCAGATCTGCTTTGGTTGCTCCCTCGTTGATCAGAGGCTGAATATCCGTTTTGGCAAAGACACCGCACCGGGCAGCAATGGGATAGATCTGCTGATATCCCTTGGCAGCCTCGTTGAGTCCTTCCGCATCGGTTTGAAGCAGGGAGGCCATCTGGTCGATGAAGGAGCCGGTTCCACCGGCACAGACGCCGTTCATCCGCTCCTCCAGTCCTCCGGTAAAATAGATGATTTTGGCATCCTCGCCCCCCAGCTCAATGGCCACATCCGTTTGTGGCGCTTCCCGCTTCAGGGCGGTGGCCACCGCCACCACTTCCTGTACAAATTCGATATTCAGGGCCTTGCCCAAATTGATGGAACCGGAGCCGGTAATCTTCGGCTTCAGAATACAGTCCCCCAGCGAAAGTTTTGCCTTCATCAGCAAGGACTTCAGGGTGGCCTGGGTATGGGCATGATGGCGGCAGTAATCGCCGAAAACCATCTTCCCTTCCTGATCCAGGATCACCAGTTTTACTGTGGTGGAGCCGATATCCATACCGGCAAAATACGTTTTCATCTCTTTTTCACCTCAAAGAAGATCTCTCTGTTCCAATCATGCCGTGGAATGTCCAAGGTGCAGCTGCCTGCGAAGCTTGCCGCATATTGTCCAGAAAGAGCCGGACCGGTCCGCATAGGCAAACACATACCCCACCATGCACACCGGCAGCGCAGCCAGTATATCCAAAACGGAATGTTGTTTCAAAAACACGGTAGCCACTGCTGTCAAACAGGCAATAGCACCGATCATGATCAGCCTGCGGGGCGTTTTCAGTTTGTCACAGTGCCACGCAGCCAGAAAAAGGCCTACCGATCCTATGACATGTTCCGAAGGACACACATTGGTATTGGTATCCATGCGGTACACCTGCGCTGCCACTTTGGTCAGGAAATTGTCCCGCGGAAAGCTTGCCGGCCGCAGGTTTTGGCAGGTGGGCCAGAGTAAAAACACAGCGGTGGAAATACTCATGGTGACCATCAGATACCGGAAATATTGTCTGCATCCCTTTCCATCCTGGAAGCAAAGCCACAAATGCATCCCCATCATACAGACGTGCCACAGCAAGTAGGGTATCACAAAGACTTCGCAAAAAGGAATTCGCGCATCCAGCGCGCAGGATACCACATGGTATCCACCGGGAGGGCAGTACGACTCGATCAGAAGATACCGCAGGCCAAAAATTGGCCAGAACCATAAATAGTTGAAATTCCGGGTTGTGGACAGGCGCTGGTTCATGGTTGTTCCTTTCCGCCTGCTTCGTCCTGACAGGGAAAGTATATTTTTCCAAACGAAACTGAAACGAAACAGGCTGCTTCCTATTTTGAGGGGAAGGTTCCCTCCTATGATTCCCATTTTCCATGATTTGCGATTGTTTTCTCCTTCGATTTTCACGAAAAGGAATAAAGTTCTCACAAATCATTTCACATACGAGTTCAGTTTAGCGTTGGATCAGAAACGGAAAGAAAACCAATCTTTACCAGAATGTAAACAAACGTAATGCAAACAGTCTGTTTGTTTTTATTGGGGCAGCGTCACCGTAAAGGCGGTGGTATTGTCAGCACTCTGGGCCTGAACGGTGCCGCCATGGAGCTGGACCACCCGGTTCACCACCGCAAGGCCCACACCGTTCCCCGGCGTCGTATGGGATTCATCAGCCTGATAGAATTTATTGAAAATCAGCGGCAGCTTTTCTGCCGGGATGGTGCTGCCGGTGTTCATGATTTCCACCTGAATGGAAGCAGGGAGCCGCCGGATCCCAATCCGGATAAGATGTCCCGGCGGGGCAAACTTGATGGCATTATCCAGCAGATTGATCCAGACCTGCTTGAGCAGTTCTTCGTTGGCCTGGACCTCATACTCTTCAAACTCCAAATCCAAATCCAGCTGTTTTTCCTCCCATTTCCGCTCCAGCAAAAGCACACAGGCCCGGATCTGTTCGGACAGATTAAAGGACGTTACGTCTGTCAGAATGGTTTGATTTTCCACCTTGGTCAGGTTCAGCACATTGGTGGCCATGGCACTTAACCGCAGGGATTCCACTTCAATGGCATCTAAATAATCCTGCCGCTGGGCTTCCGTCAGGTTGCCCCGTTTTAAAAGTTTGGCAAACCCCGCAATGGAGACAATGGGTGTCTTGAATTCGTGAGAAAAATTATTGATAAAGTCACCCCGGAGCATTTCTGTATTCTCCAGCTGTTCTGCCATTTTATTGAAGCTGTTGACCACCCCCACATAGGCCGGGTATTTGCGCATAATGGTGCCCACGTTGATCCGGGTGCTGAAATCCCCGGAAGCCAGATGATCCATGCCGTCAATGAGGGTGCGGATTGGCTTCAGGGGAAATTTACTCACAACGGCCGCCACAATCATGCCCACCGGAATACTGGAGGCTGCCAGCATACTGGTCAGGTGCATAATATTGGCCGGGGTGATTCCGGTGATAGAAGAGACAGTATTTTTTTCCAGCACATACAGGAAAACACCCACCAGAATCGTATGGGTCAGCAGTGTTACAAACAGCACCAGGGCAAACAGCATCAAAAGTCCAAAATGCCTCTGATTCTTCTGTCTCATCCCCGCTTCACCGCCTTATAGCCCAATCCCCGGACGGAGATGATTTCGAATTCATTCCAGTGTTCAAACCGCTTTCGGAGCCGGCCAATGTGTACGGTCACCGTTTCCCAGCCGGTTTCACTGTCAGCACCCCAGATTTCGTCCATCAGCTGAATTCGAGTGAAAATTTTCCCGGGATAGGACAGCAGCTTATACAGCAGCAGAAATTCCTTTTGCGGCAGTTCCTGGGTCTCCGCGCCCCGGGAAACCGTCATGGAATCATAATCCAGCACCACGCTGCCCACCACAATCCGCCGCTCACTGGCAATCTGCGCCCGGCGCAGCAGAGCTTTGATCCGCCAGAGCATTTCCTCTTCATCGATGGGCTTGGTCATATAGTCGTCGGTGCCCACGGAAAAGCCGTGCTTTTTATCAGAGGGCAGCTGCTTGGCTGACACCATCAGCACCGGCAGATTGTTGTTACATTCCCGTAGGGCTTTGGTAAATTCATAACCATCCATTTGGGGCATCATAATGTCCAGCACCACCAGATCGATATGGTGTTCATCCATAACCGCCAGGGCATCCACTCCGTTTTCCGCCGTAAAGACGGTATAGTTCTCCGCTTCCAGCACTGCCTTCAGCAGCATCCGGGTATTCCGGTCATCATCTACCACCATGATTTGAAACATATTCACTCACCTCATTTTTTATGATAGCGGAGAAAAATAAACGAAAAATAAACAAATAAAAAGATACCCAAAGAATTTTCTTCAGGTATCTTCTTATGCTGATATTCAATTATTTTGCATCATTCAGCAGAATGAATTGTTTTTTAAGAATGAGAACCGGTCATTTGCCCATCAGGGACTGCAATGCGGTACTCTCGGCTTCGATCTGGGCTTTCAGAGCAAAGATCAGGGCCAGCTGCTGGCGGATATCGGCCATCCGGGTCAGGCAATTGCGCCGGGTGGAGGCCAGTCGATCCCCATAAAGCTGCACGCTGTGATCCTGAGAATCTTTACTTTCCAGCATTTTCTCTTCCAATACCGCCTTTTCGTACATTTTCTCCACCGCTTCCAGCTGGGTCAGCAGCTGCGGAATCTTCCGCAGATACTCATTGTACACTTCCATTCTGCACCGTTCTTCCTGGGTGTTCAGCAGCAGTTCCATAACATCCTCCTTCATTCCAAAGACCGACGATTTTTTTACACAGGGCATCCCAGGAAACCTGGCGCACCTGATCCAGATTGGGCTGGGGCATAAAGTCCACGGTATCGATGGCCGCAGCCAGCCGCTTTTCAAATTCCGGCAGGCTCTCCGGCACCGCTTCATCGGCATTTTCCATTTCCGGGGGCTTGACGAAGAGGACTCCGTGTTCCGGTACCGCCCGGTTCATCCAGGGACGGATGCCGGGAAGATCGGTGCAGATGGCTTGCAGTCCACAGGCCATGGCCTCCATCAGAACCAGGGGCAGGCCTTCGTAAAACGAGGGCAGTACAAACACATCGCTGCGGTTCATCTCTTCCGCCAGGGCCGGATGGGACAGCTTTCCCAGAAAGGTAACGGTACAGGGGGCCTCCTGGGCCAGCTGGCAGATACGCTCATATTCCTGCTGATTACCATAGCCGCCGGCCAGCGCCAGCTCATAGCACTCCGGATGGCGTACATATCGCAGCGACCGCAGCAGACTCATGACGCCCTTTTTCTCGGAAATCTTTCCGGCGAAGATCAGCCGGATTTTCTCACTCTGCCGTGCCTGCTTCACAGACGCGTTGACAAAAAACACATCGCTGTTATAGCCGGTGCCCAGCACATGAACCTTCTCCTGGGGCACATTGAACAGGAAACAGATCTGTTTTTTCTGTTCTTCATGGAGGGCAAAAATGCCGTCCAACTGGGAAATCCGGCTGAGAATCCACTCATGCTGCCAGGGGTTCTTCACAAACTGCCGCAGATCCGAACCGTGGCATTGGCCGTAGACCGGGATACCCGGGTACATTTCCCGCACCAATGCTGTCAGAAAATACAGATGGTGACACAGGATTACATCCGGTCGGAACACCTCCACTGCCTCCAGAACGGTTTTCCGGAAAGCGCGGAGCAGCTGGTCTGTCATCCGTTCATTCATATCGCAGTAACGGGTGGAATGATAGGGCATTTCATCGGACATTCCACAGACAGGAAACGGCACATCCGCGCTCTGATAGTAAACCGGAAACACTGCCACGCCGGCAGGAATGTGGATGGACTCCTGGTGGACAGTCCCGCAAACAATGGCCTGCTGGTGGCCGGCCTTCTGGAAGCCCTTCACCAGTTCAGTCAGGAAAACACCGCTGCCGGTACTATCCGGCTTTTGGGCGGTGACACTCAAAATTCTCATAATAAGTTCCCCGTATTTATTTCTATTTCCTGATATATCATATCATAAGGGAGCCCCGGGAAGCAAGGCTATTATAAAATATTATGGATGGGAAAGTTTATGATCCGTGCACAGACGCATAAATGGTCATTTTCCATTCACTGTCAAAACAGCCCGGGCAAGCCCGGGCTGTCCATGTGAATTTACAGCATTTCCAGGAATGCTTCCATCCGGGTGGAAAGCTGACCGGAGTCCGACTGGGAATAATCCGTCTCCACGGCCAGATAGGGAATACCCATTTGCTCTGCCAGCTGCTTAATCTGGAAGGCTTCCACACAGTAGGGGGTGCAGGCCTGCAGGTCCACCTCCACGATGCCGTCCACCTTGTATTCCTCCACCAGCTTGGGCAGCATCTTCATACGCTCGGTGTTGGGGGTCATCACCGAGCAGCCAATCTGCAGATACCGCTCTGCAATGGCTTTGACAATATCCTCCGCTTCGGTATCCACCATCTGGTAAGCAGCCTTGATGCCGGAGCAGTTTTCAAAGCAGACCACTACACCGCCGTTCTGCTCGATGAACTTCACAGTCTTGCCCAGAACGCCGCCGATGGGACAGCCGGTGACCAGGATCCGCTTGGCGCCGGCAAAGGCACTACGGTCGGCATTTGCCTCGACGCTCTCCCGCAGGTCATTCAGCTTGGCAATTCTTTCTTCATGTGTAAAGACGAAGCCCACACCTTCCATGGTGGCATACATCTGCATACCGCCCAGAGGAGGCGGGCACTGCTTCTGCAGTTCCATCAGCTTCAGGTGGGTCTGGCGCTGGATATTCCGCTTCTTGGCGGCAGTGCGGAGCATTTCATCCGTGATGGTGACATCAAAATGGTCTTCCAAATACTTGATAAACCGGCGCAATTCCGCAGTCCAGGTGGTAACCGGGTCGCTGTCATGGCCCTGGGGCAGGTGCAGAATGAAGGTGGGCTTGATGTTACCCAGCATCTCGTACATTTTCTTCTTGCCGTCGCAGGTGGTCTCACCCACGATCAGGTCGGAAAAGTAAGTATAGGGGCACTTGTCCGTCAGCGCAAAGCCATAGCTGGACTTGATCAGAGGACACAGGTTCTTGGGCAGATGGGCTTCGCTGGCGGGAATGGTCTCATCGCTCATACCGCAGAGGCTGACGCTGACAAAGCCGGCGGCATCCAGAATCTCCGTGGGGGTGAAGGTGCAGAAAACGCCGGCCACCTTGCCGCCCTTTTCCTTCAGTTCCTTCACCCGCAGGAATCCGGCTTTCCGGGCATCGGCAAATTCTTCAAACTTTTCGGGAAGTGTATATTCCATATTTCGTTCTCCATTTCTGTAATCAGTTATGATGTACCGCTAAAGGAAACAGACACTCCTCTGCGGTAGGCACGCATAGTTTATTTGCGGATGTTAATGGCACTCAGGGCGGCGCCGATGGCGCCGGCATAACGGCCGTCAGGATTGGTATTGACATGCACATTCAGTTTTTTGCCCAGGCTGTCGCAGAGGTATGGAAATTCGCACAGACCGCCGGTAAGACACACGGTCTTGCCCAGGGTCAGGCGGCCGGCCTGGGAGGCCACCTTCTTGACGATGGAATCCACCACCGCAAAGGCAATGTTCTCCTTGGATTCTCCACGGCCAATGAGACTGATGACCTCGCTTTCTGCAAACACCGTGCACATGGAGCTGATGCTGACACCACTGCCCTGGGCAGCCAGCTGACACAGTTCCTCCGGGCGGAGGGCCAGCGTATTGGCCATGACCTCCAGGAACCGGCCTGTACCGGCGGAACACTTGTCGTTCATGATGAAATCCTTCACCATGCCGCTCTCCACAGAAATCAGCTTGGTATCCTGGCCGCCGATGTCAATCACCGTCAGGTCATTGCTGCCGTAAACGAAGCAGGTGCCCCGGCCATGGCAGGTGATCTCGGTGACGCACTTATCTGCATAGGGTACGGAAATCCGGCCATAGCCGGTGGCCACCACGTTGGCTTCTTTCATATCGATGCCCAGCTGCTCCAGCTTGGCATAAATGGCCTGAGCCGTATCCACACTGCTCCAGCCCGTGGGCTGCAGCAGGCGATGGAGGATCTGTTTCTGTTCATCCATCACAATGGTCTTGGCGCAGGTGGAACCAATATCGATTCCGATAAAATACTTCATAATGCTCTCTGTAACCCCCAGTTACCTCAAAAGATTTCAATTTCAGCATACCATATTTCACAGGCGGTGACAAATCCGGATTGCAGATAATTCTTGTCTGTTTATTATGTTTTCAAATATATTTTCTGAATTTGTCAGTCCTCTGTGTTCCTTCTTTACCGGATCGCTGTTCAGATAAAAACAGTCATAGACACCGGGCAGAATATCTGATAAAATGGATAAAAAAGAGAATGGAGGGATTTCTTTGAGTATGCAGCAAAAGCGGGATTTCCTGACCAGCTTTGTTTACTGGGGCATTATTGCGGCGGCCGTCTATCTTGTTTTTGAGTATCTGATTCCCATATCTGTTCCCTTCATTCTGGGTATCGCCCTGGCCTATCTGGTGGTGCGGATCTCCCGAAATCTTCACTGCAACCATAAGCTGCTGCGGATTGGTTTTTCCCTGTTGATTTACGGCATCTTCGCCACCCTTGTGACGCTGCTGGCCATCAAAGGAATATCTGCCGTCACCAGCATTATCAAATGGATTCCTGAAGTATATGATCGGAAGCTGCTGCCCTTCATCACCGTGTTTTACAATTGGACCATGGAAACCATCCATCTGCTGGATCCTGCGGTGATGAGTGTGCTGGAGATGGCAACAGATAGCCTGTTTTCCACCCTGCAGAATATGATTTCTGCCTTTTCCGGCCTGATTGTGAATCTGCTGTCGGGTATTGCCACCGGCGTGCCCTCCCTGATTCTCAGCCTGTTGGCCATGATTTTCTCCACTGTCTTTGTGGTCAGCGATTATGAGCGCATCAAGGCCTTTGCTTCTGAAAATATGCCAGGCAGCGTCAAGAAAATTCTGAACCTGATTTGGATTTATCTGAAGGATACGCTGTTCGTGGTAATCCGGTCCTATGCCCTGATCATGCTGCTGACGTTTACGGAACTGAGCATTTTGTTTTCCCTGTTCGGAATCGAAAATGCAGTGTTGAAAGCCGCACTCATTGCCATGCTGGACATTCTGCCCATCCTGGGCACCGGCAGCATCATGATCCCCTGGTCCATCACATCCCTGGTGCTGGGCTATACAAAGCTGGGAATCCAATTACTGATCATTTATGCTATCGTCACCGTGGTTCGCAACTATGTGGAGCCCAGAATCGTGGGCACCCAGTTGGGCCTGCACCCCATCATCACACTGGTGTCCATGTTTATTGGTCTGCGGCTCTTTGGCTTCTGGGGACTCTTTGGTCTCCCGGTTGGAATTTCCTTCCTGTGGAAATTAAAGAAGGAAAACAAGATCGGCGCCGCCGCACCGGAATAACAGCAAACCCGGGCTGTCTCGCAAACCCGGCGTTCTGCTTATCCCGGGCACCTGATGGTCTTTGGGATCCCCACTTACATGAAAAAACGGAGCTGTCCAAATGGACAGTTCCGTTTTTTGTTGCGTGTGTTCTTATGGGCTACCCTTTGCAGCAGTGCGCTTCGCCTTCTGCAAACAGGTTCCGGAGGAACGGAATCGTGCGATATTCAAGCTTCCATCATTGCAAAGCTGTTGATCATTTGCCTCCAGTTCTGCTGGATTGACTTTCCCCGTTGCTGACATTATAATCATAGCAAGAATGAAAGGAAAGCAGGTACGCATCTTTAGGTGCGATACCTGCATTGATATTTCATACTTACCCGCACTGATTTCATCCAGATGTGCTGTTACAATTCAATTTGATAACTTTCAGTTTTTAGAACCAGAAAAATCGAAATTTACGGAGGTAAGTGTATGGAACGGTTGGCGGCATTTGAATTGATGCTTTCGGATATACAAAAGCAGTCTGAATATGAAAAAGAACAGATGGAAAAACTCAAATCCCAGGGAAAAGAAAAATCCGCGACATACCGTCAGT
>JBJDYI010000005.1:0-16932 GCA_051867165.1 Faecousia sp.
TGGGCTTTTGATACTATGGTTTTTTACTTGTCTACTTCTACTTGACAGATGCAATACGCGGTGGTTTCTTTTTATGCTTCTTTCACGGCGATGGCTTCAATCTCTACCTTTGCGCCCTTGGGCAGAGCTGCCACCTGGAACGCGGCCCGGGCAGGGCAAGTGCCGGTGAAGAAACGGGCATAAACCTCATTCATCGCGGCAAAATCCCCAATGTCGGCCAGCAATACCGTGACCTTCACCACATCTGCCGTGGTCATACCGGCTTCTGCCAGAATGGCCACCACATTCTTCAGCGCCTGCTCCGTCTGTGCCTGAATACAGTCAGAGGGGAAAGCGCCGGTAGCGGGATCCAGAGGAATCTGGCCGGAAATGTACAGGGTATTGCCTGCCTGAATGGCCTGAGAGTAGGGACCGATGGCCGCAGGAGCAGAAGAAGTTGCAATTGCCTTGTTTGCCATAGAAAAAACCTCACTTATTATTTTTTAGGGGTTGCGGTATGGTCTGTCATTTTTTACAGAGAACCGTTTTCTTAGTACAATTTCATTATACACACAAATTGCGGAGGTGTAAATATCTTTCTGGCAGTACCCCCGTTTCATGGATTCTTATTTCCCTGCAGCCAGATCTTTGATCACTTCGCCTGCCAGGATCAGCCCCGCCGCACCGGGCACAAAGGCCACGCTGCCGGGAATCTGCCGCTTGCCCAGAGCTGCCGCCTCCTCTTCCCAGCCGGTGGGTGACAGGGCCTCCTCCTGGGAATAGACCACCTTCAGGTGTTTGATCCCCCGTTTGCTCAGTTCCTTGCGCATGATCCGGGCCAGAGGGCACATGGAGGTCTTGGAAATATCCGCCACCTGGAAGGCAGCGGCATCCAGCTTGTTGCCGGTGCCCATGCAGCAGATAATGGGTGTTCCCACTGCCGCCGCCTGCTGCACCAGGGCCAGCTTGCCTGTCACCGTGTCGATGGCATCCACAATATAGTCATAGTCCCGGAAGTCAAACTGATCCGCCGTTTCCGGCAGATAGAACATCTGATGGGTCCTGACCACACAGTCCGGGTTGATGTCCAGCACCCGCATCCTTGCCACCTCTACCTTGGGCTGTCCAAGGGTGGAATGGGTGGCCAGGATCTGACGGTTGATGTTGGACAGGCTGACGGTATCCTTGTCAATGAGATCCAACTGTCCCACACCGGCCCGGGCCAGGGCTTCCACCGTGTAGCCGCCCACGCCCCCAATGCCGAACACGGCCACCCGGGCCTTCTGAAGCCGCTGCACGGACTCCTCCCCCAGCAGCATGGCGGTGCGCAGAAATTGTTCCTTCATAATATTCCTCCAAAGAAAAAGGCGCTCACATGGAGCGCCTGAACTTGTCGAAAAAACCCTTCGGGCTTTTCCGCCATTTTTTGCAGTCTGCTGCGCGCATAATTTGTTCGTCACAGGCGAACAAATTCCACACTTGCAGCCTGAGATGTATTTTCCACCACGCACATGTCGCGGTGGAAAATGATTTGGAATCTATTCGCTGCTAACGCAGGCAAACTCTGCGAGGCTTTCTTGACAGCCTAAGGCGCTCACATGGAGCGCCTGTTGCGATCTTATACTGATATTCAATTAAAAACCATAATTCGCAAGAATTACGGTTTTTAATATGAAGATCACAATGAGACGGATTCCTATGATTTTCTACCCCGAAAATCATAGGAATGACAACGCCGTCAGGCGGTGTCTACCTGATAAAACGAAAGCGTTTTATCAGGTATTAGTATTAGTCCTCGAAGTCCAGAACGTCCTTGAACTTCTCCTTGAAGATGCCGTATACGGCGTCCAGCACGGCTTCGTCCGTGACGGCCAGATAGTTTTCGTTCTCCTCGTCCACGGGTTCCACTTCCAGAATGACGATTTCTGCCTCTTCCTCGTCCACGGGCAGCAGCACCAGGTATTCCTTGCCTTCATACTCAATGACATCCAGATATTCAAATTCCACATCCTGGCCATTTTCGTCGGTAAGGGTGAGAATACTGACCTCTTCCTCGGGGATCATGTTTTCGTTTTCCATGGGATTTCCTCCTTGTTATTTTGGTTCTATTCTTTTCCGATTATACCTGATACCCGGGAGAAAAGCAAGAGAAATGATGAACGAAACAGCACAGCCCTTGAAAACAGGGCCGAAGCATGGTAAAGTATACAAAACCAAGGAACAAAGGATGAAATGATATGCGTTACAAACATCTGATCCCACTGATTGTGTGCCTGGCCGTTCTGCTGGCACTGACCGGATGCGGCCGTAATCCGGCATCTGTGAAAGACAATCCTGCGGCAACTGCCCCGGCAGATACCCTCCCGCCTGTCACCACCCCTCCTGACGGAAACCCCAACGATGTGACCTGTCAGGGCACCTATTCCGTCGATGGCGATGGAGCTGCTGCCGCTGCAGATGCCGTGGTGGCCACCATGGGTGACGCCGCGCTGACCAATGAGCAGCTCTGGGTCTACTACTGGCTGGAAGTGGCCGCTTACCGTCAGGCCGGCCATGAAAACGGCCCGGACTTTGCCCAGGATCTGGACACCCAGCTGTGTTCCCTGGACAGCCGTGCCATCTCCTGGCAGCAGTATTTCCTGGAATCCGCCCTGAATACCTGGTCCCGCCACCAGGCGCTGGTGCTGATGGGTGAAGAAGAAGGGGTCCCCACCGAGGAAGAATACAAGCCTGATCTGGAAAAGCGGAAAGAATACATGACCGGTATGCCTGCCACCGCGTATCTTTACGCCTGGAATGAAAGCTATACCCCCAACCGGCTCCACCAGACCTATCTGGATGCCATCCCGGACACCTTACAGTCGCTGGCCGCCAACACAGGTTTCGCAAGCACCGATGCTCTGGCCGCTGCAATGGCCGGTGCCGGCAGCGACGCGCTGACCCATTATGTCACCCTTTCCAACCGGGCTTATATGTACTTTACGGAAATGGGATACCACTTTGAACCCACCCAGGAAGAAATCGAAAGCTATTATGAGGCCCACCGGGCGGATATCCCCTCCTCCGGGGAGAAAACGGTGAATATCCGTCACATTTTGCTGCTGCCGGAACAGGCGGAAATTGCCGCCGACGGCACCGTCACCGCCAGCGAGGACGACTGGAACCGGTGCCTGACCCAGGCAAAAAATCTGGTGGAGAAGTGGCAGAAACGGGTGAAAAGCACCAGATATGCCCAGTTCGCCGTGGTCGACGTTGCCGAATCCCGGTTCTCTGAATTTGCCAAGGACAACTCTGCCGACGAAGGTTCCCGCAGCAACGGCGGACTCTATGTGAACCTGTCTCAGGGACAGCTGCTGCCGGAATTGGATGCCTGGTGCTTTGACGATGCCCGGCTCCATGGTGACTACGAGATCATCCGAAGCGCCTGCGGTTATCACATTGTGTTCTTCTCCGCCGCCACCGAGGATTGGTACGCGGCTGCGGAGAAAGGACTGAGACGCCAGTATTATCAGAACCTGGCTGACCAGGCATTGGCAGCACACCCCGTCTCCGTGGATTACAGCGCCATCAAGCTCAGCCGGGCGGAACACAATGGCTCCCACATCACCCCTGCTGACCTGCTGTACCCCGATGTGGCCCATGAACGCTTCCCGGATATGCCGCTGTATCTGCAGCAGGACTATCCCGATGCCCCCTACGGTGATTATCAGCTCCGTACCCACGGCTGCGGCATCACCACCCTGGCCATGGTGGCCAGCTACCTGGCTGACGATGAGCTGACACCGGTGGAACTGGCTGCCCGATACGGTTATTACTGCGGCCCCCGGGGGACCGAACAGGTGCTCTTCGACGATACCCCTGCGGAAATGGGGTTCTATTTTAAAAAGCGGGCCGGAAGCTGGTCTGAAGTGGCAGAAGCCGTCCGCAGCGGTCATGTTGTCGTCTCCCTGCAGTGGGCAGGCTACTGGACCAGAGGCGGACACTATCTGGCCATTATCGGGGAAACCGACGAGGAAACCTACGTTGTCCGGGATTCCAACCTTATAAACTATAAGCGGATCCCGGCCCATCTGAAGGATTCTCACACCCGGGGCAGCATCACCAAGGACTGTCATGGTTACTGGATCTATGAAAAGAAAGTCACCTCTATTCCCGCCTGTGTCCGCTGCGGAGAAGAAGGCGCTGCCACTGCCCCCGCCATTCTTTTCCAGTCGGATTACCACTGCCAGAAGTGTCTGACCGCCATGGCCCGGAGAGGAGACTTCCTGGATCATCTGGTCCCATAACAATTTGCGGAAACGGACCTGACCCGCTATATAAAACAGCCTCAAAAATCAGGCAGCTGTTTTCCGTTTCCATGATCCATGCAGCCGAAAGGGCTTGTTGTCTGCCAAATGCAGGCGGCAAGTCCTTCCCTTTTGCCTTCCGGGCCAACGCAGCCGTGTCAGGCAAATTTTAGCGCTGTGTTTTCTAAACAAAAACATCTGTTTTCTCCAAAAAGTACTTGCAAGTTTCTGTCGATGCGTGTAAACTAAATAGGCTATATACGCAAGAGGAGAGCCTCTGCGTTTTCAAAAAAGTTGGAGGAATAGATACATGAAAGAAAATCAAGGCAGGGGCAGCTTCACCAGTTCCCTTGGCTTCGTGCTGGCGGCTGCGGGCAGCGCTGTGGGTCTGGGTAATATCTGGCGGTTTCCCTACCTTGCCGCCAAGGATGGCGGCGGACTGTTTCTGCTGTGCTACCTGGTTCTGGCGCTGACCTTTGGCTTCACCCTGCTGATCACAGAGATTTCCATCGGCCGGAAAACCGGCAAAAGCCCCCTGACCGCTTACCGGGAAATCCACCCCAAAATGGGCTGGCTGGGCCCCATTGCCTGCCTGATTCCGGTACTGATTCTGCCCTATTACTGCGTCATCGGCGGCTGGGTTTTAAAGTATCTTGCGGCTTATCTCACCGGCGGCGGCACAGCCGCTGTGGCTGACAATTACTTTAGCGGATTTATCACAGCCCCGGTCAGCCCCATTTTCTGGTTCCTGGTATTTCTGGGGGCTACTTTGTTTGTGGTGTACAAGGGCGTGGACAAGGGTGTGGAACGGCTCTCCACCATTTTGATGCCCGTGTTGCTTCTGCTGGTGGTGGGGATCGCCTCTTTCTCCCTGTTCTTGAAGCATACCGATGCCAATGGTGTGACCCGTACCGGTTTGGAAGGTATGCTGGTCTATCTGATTCCCAATTTTGAAGGGATGACCCTGAAGCACTTCCTGGTGGTTCTCACCGATGCCATGGGCCAGCTGTTCTACTCCGTCAGCGTGGCCATGGGCATCATGATCACCTATGGCTCATACAGCAAAAAAGACACGGATCTGAACAAATCCGTCAACCGCATTGAGTTCTTTGATACCCTGGCCGCCTTTCTCGCCGGCATGATGATCATCCCCGCTGTCTACACCTTTATGGGCCGGGAAGGTATGTCCGCCAGTGGTCCCGCCCTGATGTTTGTGGCCCTGCCTAAAGTCTTTGGCGAAATGGGCAGTACCGTCGGTCCCATTGTGGGTATTCTCTTCTTCCTGACGGTGGCCTTTGCCGCCCTGACCTCCTCTGTGTCCATCATGGAAGCTGTCGTCTCCTGCGCCATGGACCAGTTCCGCTGGGAGCGGAAGAAGGCCACTCTGATCGTGGCCTTGACTGGGCTGGTCATGGGCATCATTGTCTGCCTGGGCTACAATGTGCTTTATGTGGAAGCCATTCTCCCCAACACCCCCGTCGGCAAGAACGCCCAGATTCTGGACATCATGGACTACATCAGCAACTATGTTCTGATGCCTGTGGTCTCCATCGCCACCTGTATTTTCATCGGCTGGATCGTCAAGCCCAAAACCATCATCGACGAAGTCACCCGCAACGGAGAGTCCTTCGGTCGGGAAAAGCTCTATGTGGTCATGGTGAAGTTCATCACCCCTGTACTGCTGTTTGTCCTGCTGCTGCAAGCGCTGGGTGTAATCAATCTTTAATCGTTGAAGGTCTATAAAACCACATCCACCAGCCAGGCCGGTGGATGTGTTTTTTTCAGAACCGTGCTGCGGCAATAAAGCATAATTTCATCGGTCAGCCAGTCAGAATTCTTTCTTTTCATAAAAAAACACTCCTGCTTATTGGGGTAACATTCACCCAATAAAGCAGAAGTGTTCATTGATGCAGCGAAAAAAGTTTATTGGCATGAAAAACCTTTTTTGCAGCTACTATCATTTATTTGTTGGGGTGTCTATCCAAAAGGAAAAAGCCGAAAGACCGTTGCGCCCCAATCAGAATTGGGCAGCCTCGGCGGATTTGAGCTGGAGCTGGAGCTTGTCCGCGATGAGGGCGATGAACTCCGAATTGGTGGGCTTGCCCTTGGTATTGGAAACCGTGTAGCCGAAGAACCGCTGGAGGGTGTCCAAATCCCCTCTGTCCCAGGCAACTTCAATGGCATGGCGGATGGCTCGCTCCACCCGGCTGGGGGTTGTCCCAAAGGTTTTCGCCACCTGGGGATACAATACCTTGGTAATGGCATTGATCACATCCATGTCATTTACCGCGATGATAATGGCTTCCCGCAGATATTGGTATCCCTTAATATGGGCAGGAACACCGATTTCGTGGATGATGCCGGTGACCATGGACTCAATATTGGTCTTATCCAACTGACGCACCGAGGAAATCCGGAGGCTCTCCCCTCCCCGGATCTCCTCCAGTCGCTCCACCAGAGCCGTCATGTCACAGGGCTTGGTCATCAGATACCGAACCCCCAGGTTTCCCACCGTATTGGATACATAGTCCGATACGAAACAGGATGTGGCCAACACCTTTGGCTTGTGTCCCATTCCGCCTAAGTTTTTCAAAACACTGATTCCATCCTGTTTGCTCAGCATCAAATCCAGCACCAGAATCTCCGGGTTCAGCTGGAGAATGCTGCGGATGGCCTGTTCCCCATCATTGGCCGTTCCCACAACTTGAAAACCGCCGGCACGCTGCAGGGCCGCGCTTAATCCGGCGCAAAATTCCTCTGCACTATCGGCAATGAATACCGTTGTTGCATGTTCCATACATTCCTCTCCTGTCAATGTAAATTACTCCCCTGTTGCGGCAAGATGCCGCGTGCGACAAATAAATCATAGCATAATGTGCCGCTCTTTGCAAGTTCTCAAAGAAATAATCGTTCGTCTTTACTCCCCACATTTCGACAAAACTCTTTTATTTCTAAACTTTTCGACAATTTTTCATATTAACAATTCATGAACATCCCCACAGTTGACGGACAGGCTCCGCTGTTGTACAATAACCATATATATAGAAACAGGAGGAAATCCAATGAACCACGTATGGAATCTGGATCCAATTTACAAGGGCTTCCAGGACCCCGCTTTTGACGCCGATCTGCAAACAGGAATCAACAAAATTGCCCAATTCAAAGCACTGACGGACACCCTGTCCGGTGCAGACCCCTTGGCCGCACTGAGAGAGGGTATTTCTTTGCAGGAAGAAATTTATGCGCTTTCCCAGAAGCTGAGCATGTATGCCTCCCTGCGGCAGTTTGCGGACTCCCGGGATGCACAGGCTCAATCCCAGATGGGTCGGATTATGAGCGCCTTCAGCGCTCTGGCCGCCCCTGAAGCTGCTTTCCATCAGTGGGCAGCTGACCTTCCCAATCTGAAGGAATTGGTGGCCTCCGATGAACTGCTGCGGCAGTATGAATTCCTCTTCTCCAACATGGTAGACTCCAGCCGGTATCTGCTGGGGAGCCAGGGAGAGGAAATCATGGCAAAAATGGAACTGTCCGGCTTCAATGCCTGGGCCGACCTCTACAATTATCTGACCAGCACGGTACCTGTCCACTATCGCGGCACCGTCACCAATCTGCCCTCCATCCGGAACCTGGCCTTCGATCCCGATCCCATGGTCCGCAAAGATGCCTTTGAGGCAGAAATGGCCTGCTACGAAGCCATCAAGGAGCCCACGGCCTATGCCCTGAACTCCATCAAGCTGGAAACCCTGTCCGACTGTCAGCTTCGGGGCTACGAATCTCCCCTGGAGCGGACCCTGAAAGAAGCCCACATGAGCCGGGCCACACTGGACGCCATGCTGGGGGCCATGGACGAATACCTGCCCCACTTCTGGCGGTATCTGAAGGTCAAGGGCAAGGCCCTGGGCCACGAAAACGGATTGCCCTGGTATGATTTGGCCGCCCCCATGGGCAGCTCCTCCACCCGGTTCACCGCAGAGCAGGCCAGGGACTACCTGGTGAAGAATTTTGCCAGCTTCGATGCGGATCTGTCCCGTCTGGTTGCCCGGGCTTTTGACGAAGAATGGATCGATTTCTACCCCCGCAGCGGCAAGTCCGGCGGCGCTTTCTGCGAAGCCATTCAGAGTATTGAGCAAAGCCGGATCCTCACCAATTTCGACGGTTCTTTCTCTGATGTGATCACCCTGGCCCACGAATTGGGTCATGCCTTCCATGACCTGTGTGTCTTCCCCCATCGGATTCTGAACCGGGCCTATTCCATGCCTTTGGCTGAAACCGCCTCGATTTTTAACGAGTGCGTCATCAATTCCTTTGCCCTGGAAGCCGCCGCTGACGACGGAGAAAAGCTGGCCATTCTGGAATCTACCCTCCATGACAGCACCATGATCATCTGCGATATCTACTCCCGGTTCCGTTTTGAGTCCATGGTCTTTGCCCATCGTCAGGACTCCTTCATGACCGCTGAAACCCTGGCCGGCTTTATGGTGGATGCACAGAAGCAGTCCTACGGCGATGGTCTGGACCACAACTGCCTGCATCCCTATATGTGGATCAACAAGTCCCACTACTATGGTCGCCCCACCTTCTATAACTTCCCCTATGCCTTTGGCGGTCTGTTCGCCCGGGGATTGTACGCCCAGTATCTGGAAGAGGGCGCCTCCTTTGTGCCCAAGTACAAGCAGCTGCTGCGCACCACCTCTGTGGCCACCGCAGAGGACACAGCCAAGGTGGCCGGCATTGACCTGACAGACAAGAATTTCTGGCGCTCTGCCCTTCAGACCATCGTGCAGCAGATTGATCAGTTCTGCGCCCTGGTGGAGGGATAACCATGGAAGCAAGACTGGAGGCCCTGTGCCAGTTTCTGGATACGTCCCACAGCAGTTACCATGCGGTGGCCTGTCTGGAAGCCCAGCTGCGCAAAAATGGGTATATCCCGCTGTCTGAAGCAGACGCCTGGAACCTGGTCCCCGGCGGGAAGTATTATGTGATTCGGGGCGGTACCGCCGTTGTGGCTTTCCGCATCCCTCAGCAGGCAGTCAAAGGCTTCCTGCTGAGCGCCAGCCATTCCGACCGGCCCTGCTTCAAAGTGAAGGAAAACGCCGAGCTGGTGGGTGCCTACACGCGTCTTGCGGTGGAACGTTACGGCGGACAGCTGCTGTTTACCTGGCTGGACCGTCCTCTGTCCATGGCCGGCCGTGTCCTGGTGGAAACGGACGCCGGGATTGAAAGCCGCCTGGTGGACATTGACCGGGACCTGCTGCTGATTCCCAACGTGGCCATCCACATGAACCGGCAGGTCAATGATGGCTATCACTGGAATCCCGCCGTGGATATGCTGCCCCTGCTGGGAGGCAAGGATGCCAAGGGCAAACTGAACGCCCTGCTGGAAGAGGCTGCCGGCGGCAAAATCCTGGGCCATGACCTGTTCCTGTATCCCCGGGAAAAGGCAAAGGTTTGGGGTGTGGACAGCGAATACCTTTCCTCTGCCGCTCTGGATGATCTGGAATGTGCCTGGGGCTGCACCCAGGGCTTCCTGAAGGCGGAAGAAAGCGGCTCGATTCCTGTCCTCTGTGTCTTTGACAACGAAGAGGTGGGCTCCAGCAGCCGTCAGGGCGCCTGCTCCACCTTGCTGTCCGACACGCTGGAACGCATTTGCCGCCATTGTGACCTGGATTTGAAGCAGATGCTGGCCCGGTCCTTTATGGTATCCGCCGACAACGGCCACGCGCTGCATCCCAACCATCCCGAGCTGTCGGATCCCACCAATGCGCCCGTTCTGGGAGGAGGCATTGTCATCAAGTTTAATTCCACCCTGAAATACTGCACCGATGGACTGACCGCCGCCCTGTTCCGGAATATCTGTGACAGAGCCGGTGTCAAGCACCAGACCTACTTCAACCGGGCTGACATTGCAGGCGGTTCCACCCTGGGTAATCTGTCCCAGCAGAAGGTCAGCATCCCCACGGTGGATATCGGCCTGGCGCAGCTTGCCATGCACTCCTGCTATGAGACCGGCGCTGTGGCAGATGCCCTTGCCCTGGAGGATGCCATGAGGGTCTATTATTCCTCCACCCTAGATATTCAGGGCAACACCTATCTTCTCAGATAAAAAGCATCCGCCTCCAATGGCGGATGCTCATCGAAGAATTTCAGAGCCGCACCACGCAATGGGTGCGGCTCTGTTTTCCTTTCTCAGGCCGGATTCTTCATTCTGGCCTTCACCACGTTGGCCATCCGGGCAATAAACTCCCCGTTGGTGGGTTTGCCCCGGCTGGCGGAAATGGTATTGCCAAAATACTTATCCAGCACCTCCAGATCCCCCCGGCACCAGGTCACCTCGATCAGATGCCGGATGGCCCGCTCCACCCGGGCCGCTGTGGTGTCAAATTCCACCGCCAGCTGGGGATACAGGCCGAAGGTGATGTTGTTGATGTACAACCGGTCATTCACCACCAGCAGAATGGCCCGGATCACATAGGGATGACCCACCAGATGATCCGGCGCGCCCAATTCCAGCAGAATCCGCCGGATTTCCTGCTCCGGATCCAAACCGCCGGGCTGGGCATGGAGCAGATAATGGCGGATCTCTTCCCGGATCTTATCCCGGTCTTTTTCATTCTCACTGACGCACAGACGCATCATGGCGTCCACTTTCATTTCCAAATTGCTCATTTTTTCATCCTCCTGTTAAAGTTGATATCCCAGGTAAACGGACACCAGCGCCACAAACCCCGCGCCATACACCGGTTCGATGAGACACTGCACAATCATATACAGCAGCAGGCCATCCCAGGCCAGCAGCACCGTCACCGTCAGCCACCGGCTAAAAATCTGCGGGTGTTTTCTTTGAGGCAGAAAACGACCGGTGGTCCTATCCTTTTCTTCCATTGACCGCTCCTTCCTGTCCGGTTTATTGGACACTATTTTTGATAGACTGATTCCAGCCGGATAATTTCATTCTCTTGGAATGAAATCTCCGTTAGTTCCAAGAATCTTGGAGTGTTGCCGCTATGATAATCCATTTTTCTTGAAATGTCAAGTCGTTTTCTGTCGTAATTTTTCAAGATATTTGGATTTTATTCTTTACAATTTTCTCATTCTGTGTTATTGTAAAGAAAACCATGGAGGTGCCCATTATGCCCGTGTTTTTTGGAGAAAAGATCCGTAATGCCAGAAAGGTTCTTGGCCTGACCCAGAGACAGCTTGCAGACCGTCTTGGTGTGTCCAACACGTCCATCAGCAATTGGGAAAAGGGATTGAGCCGCCCCGACGCGGATCTGATCCAGGAGCTGTGCCGGGTATTGCAGCTGCAGCCCAATGATTTTTACGGAACCAATGAAGTAAGCAGCCAGGCGTCCGGAGAACCCAGATGCCCGGTCAGTGACGAGGATATCAAATTTGCCCTCTTCGGCGGCGACGGAGATATTTCTGACGCCATGTTCGATGAGGTGAAGCGGTTCGCTGCCTTCCTGAAGCAGAGGGAGGCCGGGAACTGACAAGGAGCTGCCATGGAACTATCCGCCCTCTATACCTTTGCCAAACAACATAATATTGAGGTGCTCTCCTTTCCCATGGAGGAAAACGGATCCATGTCTGTCCTCACGGACAACGGCCACTGTTTCATAGGGATGGATGACCGGGTCCAGGACAATGGTGTTCAGGAGCGGGTTCATCTGGGACATGAGCTGGGTCACTGTGTCACCGGCAGTTTTTACAGCGTTCACACCGCCATCGACTGCCGGCAGCGCCACGAAAACAAGGCAGACAAATGGGCCATCCAGGCCCTGGTTCCTGTGGAAGATCTGGATGCCGCCATCGCCGGCGGCTGTACAGAACTGTGGGAACTGGCGGAACGGTTCGATGTGACAGAGGATTTTATCAAAAAAGCGGTCTGCTTCTATGTTCACGGAAATGTTGCCGCCGAATTGTATTTTTAAATATGTAAAAAAGACACCTCCAATGGAGGTGTCTTTTGATTTGGAACCGGATTACAGGACAGGTGTCCAAGCCAGGCTCAGGATTTCATCGGGGTCATCCATGCTCTGGATCAGCCCCAGCTTCAGGTAGCTGTCGATGATGCTTTCCACAGCAGCCTTGGTGAAGGCGTCGCTGGTGCCGAACTGCATGGAGCCGTTCAGCATGATGTTCATGTCGTAGTCGCCGCCGTTCCAGCCGCGCTCCAGCAGGCGGGTGGTTGCCTCGGGGGTACATTCACGCATCCAGGAGTGGGCCTTCTGAACAGCCTGCACGATCTTCTTTGCGTGGACAGGGTTCTCCTGAACGAAGGTGCGGTTCATGGCAATAACGCAGCAGTTCTTGGTGGCGAAGTCGCTGTCCAGCAGAGAGCGGACGCAGCGCAGCTTGCCTTCCTTGACCAGGGCGTAGACATAGGAGTCAGAGAACAGAGCAGCGGAGATTTCGCCATTTTCCATCGCGGTCACACAGGCATCGGAAGAAACCTGAACCAACTCCACTTCGGTCTGGGGATTGATGCCGTCGGCATCCATCATCATGCAGGTGATGTTGTAATCCGCGTTGCCGATGCCGTTGGGGACGGAAATCTTGGTGCCCTTCAGATCAGCGGTGGTCTTATACTCGGAGTCGGCCAGAACGTACAGGGACTTGCAGCCAATGTGCGCACCGCCGACGAAGGTCAGGTCAACGCCATTGGTGATGGGAACCAGCATGGTGGCAATGTGGTTGACAGCCACGGTGACCTGGCCGGTGCCAAGAGCTTCCACAGTGGAAGTGCCCTTGAAACCTTCAGCGGTCAGACCGGCTTCGGTGTAGTAGCCCTGATCATCAGCCAGGGTGGGACCGGAGGTGCAGCCGTCAGACATGTAGTACTTCACAGGCTGGCCGTAAGCAGGCTCCTTTTCCATGGCGGCCTTCTCCTCAGCGGTGGGCGTCAGGTCGAAATTCAGCATGTCAATGGCACGGCCTTCAATGTCCAGAGGGGTGAACAGGGCTTCCCACTGACCGGCAGCGAAAGCCTCGGCAGCGTCCATGTGGACATCGGAAACGTTGACTTCAACCTCAACGCCGTCCTGGCCCATTTCAATCTGTCCATCGTTGTTCAGGTCGCCGGCCAGCTGACCTTCCGGGTCAGGCTTACAGGCAGCCAGGGACAGTACCATGACAGCTGCCAGCAGCAGTGCAAGAATTTTCTTCATTGTTGATTGCTCCTCTTTTTTTATTTTGGGGCACATTTCCCGGCATCAAAGGCCGGAAATTGCCGGGTATATCTTAACATCATCGAAAGGAAATGTGAAATACAGATTCCCGATGAATTATATTGATTTTATCCTGTTTCCTTATGAAAAAGGCACCGCCGCAGCGGTGCCTTTTTTTGAATTAAGGTATGGAATTACAGGACAGGAGTCCAGGCCAGCTCCATGATCTCATCAACATTGTCCATGTTGGTGATCAGACCCAGGCGGACATAACGGCCCACAACCTCCTTCAGGGTGGTCTGGGTGAACTCCTGACCCAGGCCGAACTGCAGGGAGTTGTTGATCATGATGTTCATGTCATAGTCGCCGCCGTTCCAGCCGCGCTCCAGCAGCAGCGTGGTGGCTTGTTCGGGGTTCTCACGCATCCAGGCATGGGCCTTCTGGACAGCCTGCACGATCTTCTTGGCGTGAACAGGGTTCTCCTGGGTAAAGGTACGATTCATGGCGATGACGCAGCAGTTCTCATCCTGGAAATCGGAGTCCAGCAGAGAACGGACCGCACGCAGTCTGCCTTCCTTCACCATTGCGTAAGCAAAGGTATCAGACAGCAGCGCAGCGGAGATTTCACCGCGCTCCATGGCGGCCACACAGGCGTCGGAGGAAACCTGAACCAGCTCCACGTCGGTCTGGGGATCCATGCCGTCAGCGTCCAGCAGCAGACAGGTGATGTTGTAGTCAGAAGCGCCGATGCCGTTGGGGACGGAAATCTGGGTCCCCTTCAGGTCAGCGGTGGTTCTGTACTCGGAGTCGGCCATGACATACAGGGTCTTGCAGCCGATGTGGGCGCCGCCAACAAAGGTCAGGTCAACGCCGTTGGTGATGGGAACCAGCATGGTAGCAATGTGACCCACAGCCACGGTAGCCTGGTTGGTGCCCAGGGCTTCGGTGTAGGAGGTGCCCTTGAAGCCTTCGGCGGTCATACCAGCCTCGGCATAGTAACCCAGGTCGTTTGCCACGGTGGGGCCGGAGGTACAGCCGTCGGACATATAGAACTGAACGGGCTTGCCATAGGCAGGCTCGGCTTCCATGGCGGCCTTCTCTTCAGCGGTGGGAGTTAGGTCAAAGTTTACCATGTCAATGGCGCGGCCTTCAATGTCAACAGGGGTGAACAGAGCTTCCCAGTTGCCGGAGTCAAATGCTTCCACACAGTCCATGTGGACATCGGAAACGTTGACTTCCACTTCAACGCCGTCCTGGCCCATTTCGATCTGTCCATCGTTGTTCAGGTCACCGGCCAGCTGGCCTTCTTCGCTGGGCTTGCAGGCGCCCAGGGTCAACACCATGGCCAGAGCAAGCACAAGTGCAAGAATCTTCTTCATAGTTAATTCTCCTTTGATTGATTTATTCATCGGCAGTCCTTACACCACCGTCTGAACCAGGTTTACTCGTCCTTCTTGCCGGCACCGGCAAAGTGCAGCTTGTTCAGGATGTCATTGCGATATGCCACGAATTCCCGGGAGGAACGGTCTCTGGGGAAGGGCAGATCAATCTTAATATCCGCAATCACACGGCCGGGGTGGGCATCCATGACCAGAACACGGGTTCCCATGTAGACGGCCTCATCCACATCGTGGGTGACCATAATGGCCAGCTGCTGCTGCTGTTCCCAAATCCTCAGGATCTCGTCCTGCATGTTCATCCGGGTAAAGGCATCAAGAGCACCCAGAGGCTCGTCCAGCAACAGAATGGGTGGCTCGTTGATCAGCGAGCGGACCAGCGCCACACGCTGGGCCATGCCGCCAGACAACTGCGCAGGATAATCCTCCCGGAAGCCTTCCAGTCCGATCACCTTGATCATGTCCTCCACCCGCTGCTCATTACCCTTCAGCTTACCCTGCATCTTCAGGGAGAAGGCAATGTTGTCCCGGACGGTCAGCCAGGGGAACAGGGTAGCCTTCTGGAACATCATGCCCCGGTCGGGCGCAGGCCCGGTAATCTCCTTGCCGTTGACCTCCAGCTTGCCGGTGGTGGGGGTAATCAGACCGGCCACCAGGCGAAGCATGGTGGACTTGCCGCAGCCGGAAGGACCAACCATGCTGATGAATTCGCCGCTTTCCATGGTGGTGGTCACGCTGGTCAGGGCGTGGGTGACTTCGTCCGTCTCAATTTTTGCAAAACTCTTGGACACGTTGTCCAGTTTTAAAACAACTTTCTTATGTTCCATTACTTTTCAGCTCCAATCTGCCAGCGCAGCACATAGCGCTTGACGGCTTCCAGCGATTTGGTAACGATGGTGAAGATCAGGCAGATCACCAGCAGGGCAGCAAACATCTTGTCATAGCTGGCCCAGGACTTAGACCAGTTCATGTACCAGCCCAGACCGGACTTGACACCCAGCATTTCAGCAATCATGATGGCGGTGCAGGAGCTGGACATGGCCTGGGTCAGGCCGGAGAAAATGGAGGGCATGGCATGGGGGATAGCCACCTGGAACACCAGCTGACGGTTGGTGGCGCCCAGGGTACGGGCTGCTTCAAAATAGTCCTTGTCCACATTGGCAATACCGTTCATGGATGCCACTGTGACGGCGAACCAGGATCCCAAGGCAATGATAAACACAGCGCCGCCAAACAAAGAGGAGGCGACAACCATCATGATTGGGATCCAGGTGGAGGTAGGGATGGGTCCCAGGAACTTGATGATGGGATCCACCCAGTAACGGGCACTCTTGGAATAACCGCAGGTAATGCCGGTGACCAGGCCCACGGCAGAGCCGCTGAAATAACCCAGGAACAACAGCCACAGGGTGTGGATGGTACATTCCAGGATCATGGCGCGGTCCTTCCAGAAAGCGTTGATAATGAAGTTGACGCAAGGCACAAAGGGCTGGGTCAGGATACCGGTCTTCAGAGTCAGATAGTCATAACCAGCCAGCAGCAGGAACAGGGCGGTGAACAGGGGGGCGCGGTAGCGCTGCTTGTCAATCATGTCCCGGTTGCCCCGGTTCAGCACCATGACTGAGATCACACAGTATACTGCATAAGCGGCCATCAGAAGGTAGAGAAATACGGTGTAGACGCCTGGATTGGCATTGCGGCTGTTATCGGGAATCAGGGTATACTCCAGAATTGCCACCACACCTGCCGCAAAGGGCAGCAGCCAGATAATCAGATCCAGCCACAGCTGCAATCTTGTTTTCTTCTTCCTTTCCAGTTCCAGAAGCTGCTTTCTGGTCAGATTCTGGAGATTGTTGGTGTCGGTCATATTTGTAGCCATAAGACACCCTCCTATTTTCTTTTGGAAAGTCAAAAATTGACAGACTTTCACAAATATTTTCATATGATATATTTTTACCATAGATTAAATATTTTGTTAAATACCGTTTCCAAATACTTCTTTAGCTATTTATCAGGATTTTTAAAAAAAGGCCCGCAGTCACCATGTATGAAGTGACCCCAAAAAGTTAGACAAATAATTCTAACACAAATTGTTCAAGCAGC
>JBJDYI010000006.1:0-4443 GCA_051867165.1 Faecousia sp.
AAGTTCTGCGATGTCATTGTGAAGCGGTACATCGAGCAGGTCGGCAGCGCCGATGCAGTCACTGTTCAGCGGGATGGCCTGACTTATAAATACAGCGAGGTTTGCAATGAGAGTGGCAGTGATTGATGCTGACCTTATTGGCCGCAAACGACATCGCTTTCCCAATCTCGCCTGTATGAAGATTTCCGGCTATCACAAAGCTGTGGGCGATTCGGTTTCCCTGTGGCTCACCTATAATGGCCTGGATGCTTTTGAGCGGGTTTATATCTCCAAAGTGTTCACAGACACTCCTATCCCTGACGATATCCTGCAACTGAAAAATGTATGTTACGGCGGCACGGGGTTTTATTACGATAAGGCTCCACGCCTTTCTGATGCCATTGAACACCAGATGCCGGACTACCATCTGTATGATACCTGGGTACAGGAACAACTGGAACACGGCGGGAAACGCAGCGAATACGCATACTACACGGATTACTCCATCGGATTTCTGACCCGTGGGTGTTTCCGCAAGTGCGCCTTCTGCGTCAACAAAAACTATGACCGTGTTTCCGCCCACAGTCCGCTTGCAGAGTTTCTGGACTACGCAAGGCCGAAGATCTGTCTGCTCGATGATAACTTTTTGGGTTCGCCCTGTTGGAAAAGTTTGCTGCTGGAACTGCAACAAACGGGTAAGCCCTTCCAGTTCAAGCAGGGACTGGACGAACGGTTATTGACCGATGAAAAATGTGCCCTGCTGTTCGCCAGTAAATATGATGGTGATTACATTTTCGCTTTCGACAATGTGGCAGATGCGGACATCATCGAGAAGAAAATCGTGCTGGCTCGGAAATACACCAACGCCGTTCTGAAATTCTATTGTTTCTGCGGTTTTGACCGCAACGGCAAATGGAATGCTGATTTCTGGCGACGGGACATCTTCGATCTGCTGTTCCGTATCCGGCTGTTGATGAAGCACCGATGTCTGCCGTATGTGATGCGGTTTGCACGGTATTCAGAAAGTCCTTACCGAGGAATGTATGTCACTCTGGCTCGTTGGTGCAATCAACCCAGCTTTTTCAAAAAGAAGAGCCTGCGAGAGTTTGCCGCCGCCAACGGTCTGGAAAGCGCCTGCAACAAATATGTGCGCGACTTCGAGAATGAACACCCCGAAGCTACGTTTTACTTTGACATGAAATTTGAGGGAAAAGAATATGAGTCATAACCTTACCCTGGGCAGTCTCTTTGACGGCTCCGGTGGTTTCCCGTTAGGCGGCTTGATTTCCGGCATACAGCCCGTGTGGGCATCGGAAATCGAGCCGTTTCCTATTCGGGTGACCACCAAGCGAATGCCTTTCATGAAACATTACGGCGACATCTCTCGGATGGATGGCTGGAAGATCGAGCCTGTGGACATTATCACCTTCGGCTCCCCATGCACCGATATGTCCGTTGCCGGACGCAGAGCCGGGTTGGAAGGACAGCAGTCTGTGCTGTTCTACCAAGCCATCCGAATCATTAAGGAAATGAGGTGTGCCACCAATGGCAGATATCCAAGATACTGCGTCTGGGAGAACGTCCCCGGCGCCTTCTCCTCGAACGGCGGTGAAGACTTCAAGGCAGTCCTTGAAGCGGTCATCAACGTCGCAGAGCCGGAAGCCCAGGTGCCTATGCCTGAGAAAAACCGATGGCCCTATGCCGACTGTTACATGGGAGACGGATGGAGCGTTGCTTACCGAGTTCTTGACGCTCAATATTGGGGAGTCCCCCAGCGAAGAAAACGCATCTACCTTGTCGCAGATTTTGCAGGCTGGAGTGCCTTCGACATACTTTTTAAGTCCGAAGGCCTGTCAGGGTATTCTGCGGAGGGCTTCCGCGCGTGGCAAAGAACTGCCGGAAGTGCTGCGGATTGCGCTGGAACTGCAGGCATCTGCCTGAACGACCAAGGCGGTCAGCGGATGGATGTGACGGATGATGTGAGCGCTACACTTCGCGCCGAAGCCCACCATCCTCCCTGCGTTCTGGAGTCGGCAGGATTCTGCACCGAGCATTCTTCCAAAAGCAGAAGCATCGGATATGAAGAAGAAACCTCTCCCACGCTCCGGGCAGGTGTTGTTCCTGCGGCTGTGGCGCTGGAAAATCATCCCACCGACTGCCGTGTAAAGATTTCCGATGACGGCATGGTACAGACCCTGACTTCCCGTATGGGCACCGGGGGCGGGAACGTCCCATTGGTGATGGGGAAACAAACGACAGCCTACGGCATCTGTTCCAAGGACAGCAACGCAATGAAATCGGATAATCCTCACAGTGGCTTCTATGAAGCGGACACTGCACGAACGCTTGACGGCAATGGCGGTAATCCAGCCTGTAACCAGGGTGGTATCGCTGTAGTCGCATTCACGCAGAATCAACGGAATGAAGTGCGCGATCTGGGTGAACAGTCCGCTATGGTCTGCGCCAACTCCGGGACAAAACAGCAGACTTTCGTGCTGCGGGAAAACATGATCGGCCGCAGTGATGGAAACGGTCCCCAGGGAGATGGCATCAATGAGGATGTCAGCTTCACCCTCAATACAGTCGACCGCCACGCTGTCTACGCCATGACTACCGGGAACTTCTCCCAGGTGACCGAAGATGCCGCTCCGACCCTTATGGCGAGAGACTTCAAAGACCCAACAGCAGTCTGCTACGGCATTGGAAGGGATACATTCAACCAGAGTAAAAACGCCAGGTTCTCACCAACCTTTGATAAGGAATTACAGCCCACCCTTGTTGCCAAAGGCCCCGGCGCAATTCAGAACGGCTATACCGTCCGCAGACTGACGCCCACCGAGTGTGCAAGACTGCAGGGGTTTCCGGATTGGTGGTGTGATAACCTCGGCATTGCGGAACCTACAATGGAAGATGTCCGTTTCTGGTATGAGGTGTTCGAAACCCACCGCAGGATCACGGGCAGTTCCGCAAAGCCAAAATCCCTGAAGCAGATTGCCAAATGGCTGCGCGATCCCCATTCGGATGCCGCCGAGTATAAGATGTGGGGCAATGGTGTGGCGCTCCCGTGCGTCGTTTTCGTACTTTCCGGCATTGTGTGGTCTGCACGATCCTGCGGGCAGTAATTCAACGACAATTCTACAGGATAGAGCCTTGCTATTTCTGCCGTTCAGAGTGATATATGTAGTACCAAATTAAAGGAGGTACGCATTATGCGAATTGAATTCAACAAAACCGGCGCGGAACGCAAGGCTCTGGTAAAAGCCATTTCGGCAATTATCGGTGAGAATGCGGTTTACCAATTCATGCCGACCTGCGCTTATGAGATCGGCTGTTTCACTGTGACCAAAGACGGCGCCCTTGTGTTTGATGACCGGGCCGACAGCGAGGTCATCGAGTCTCTTCTGGAGCAACTTGCCCAGCAGGGTTTCATCCCCGCTGAAGCCGACACAGCCGACCAGGACGCGCCTGTGGGGCTGACCATCTCCGTCCCGCTGGACAAAGTGAACTGTGGCAATCTTACCCGGCTTCTGGAAGCCAAAGGCAGTCTCATCCGCAAAGCCCTGGACGTAAACGAACTGCCCATTGAGATCGGTGAGGACAAGGTTTCCTTTCCCTGGTTCTCCGAACTGCCGGACTCAGAAGAATGTGAAGCCTATTCCCATTTCATCTGCGCGCTCTGCGAGATGAGCGTCACACAGAAACGCATCACCGCCACAGAAAAACCGGTGGACAACGAGAAGTACGCTTTCCGCTGCTTCCTCCTCCGCCTGGGTTTCATCGGAAGCGAGTACAAAAACCAGCGGAAGATTCTGCTCCGCAACCTGACCGGCTCGAGCGCCTTCAAGTCCAGTTCTCATAAGGAGGTGGCGGATGATGCGGTTTCCGAGTAAGGCTGTTGTCGAGGTGCTTCGCCGCCAGTATCCGGTTGGTACCCGGGTGGAACTGGTGCGGATGGACGATCCGCAGGCCCCTCCCATCGGCACAAAGGGCACCGTTAAAGGCGTCGATGACATCGGCAGCATCATGGTTGCCTGGGACAACGGATGCGGCTTAAGCGTGGCCTATGGCGCTGACATTTGCAGAAAGGTTGGTGACGCAGATGCCCGGTGATATTCTGGAAGATCTGTTCTACGGCAAAATCAACCCCTGGGAAGACTGTCCCGGAAACATAGAGGAGTTACGCGGCCTGAATCAGAAAATGAGCCAGCTCAGCGAAATCCTCGAGGAACGGCTTGACAAGGAAACCCGATCCTTACTCGACCAGTACCTCTCCAACCGCGCCGATATGGAGACCCTGCTTTCCTGCGACAGCTTCAAGACGGGGTTCCGGCTCGGCATTCGGATCATGATGGCGGTGTACAAAGAGCCGTAATATACACAGTTTTCCGTCGGATAGTTTGGTACATATATGGCTTCAAATTGACTTGCTATTATGCGGATTCAGAGCGAATATGTGTACACCGA
>JBJDYI010000007.1:0-4418 GCA_051867165.1 Faecousia sp.
GGACAGTATTGGCCAGAACATACATGGTGCGCTCCATGCCAAAGGCTTCGATCACCTCCAGTGCAGCCTGCTTGCCCAAACGGTTATCGCTGTAATGGGCGGAAATTGCTGCTTCAATGGCTTCCTTGCAAGCCACATTTGCTTTGTGCGAGGCCCGGTATTGTTCCAGCTCATCATGCTCACGGGCATAGCTCGCGGGATAACGATAAACCGGCGTCTCCCGCAGAACGCGCCGCTGTTTTTCCTCCGCCTCCAGCACATCGTCTGCCCGTTCCTCCATCGCATAGAAAATCTGATCCATGTGGTCAGTTTCCCTGTGGTCAAATTCTTTGAACACATCCGCCAGCGGAGAGGGAGATTTCAAAAGCGCAGTAGCCTGGGCATCCGTCAGGTCATGGTATTCCAGCGACAGCAGAATGTCCTCCCGGATGGTGTACTCATAGGTGTGATTCAAAATTTCTTCCGGGGGCTGCGTGAGCAGCCACTTCCGGTAGGTGTCCTGTTCGGCAAACATCTTCTCATAGAGCGCCGTATTCAGTTCCTGATTGTTCATGTTATCTTACCTCCATTTCTTTCTTGCGTGGCCGGTCCGGTGTTCCGCGAACCGGCGGGGTTTTCAGCCGATCCAGCACAGAAGGCCGCTCACTTTTGGCAATGGCAGACGGCTCCGGCTGCGAACGTCCTCTGCCGTCTATGTTCAGCGCCATATCCAACGCTGCCAGCCTTGCGGATTTTTCACGAAGCTCCTGTTCATGGGGAAATGGCTTGCCAGCTTCGGCTCTGGCTGCCTCCTGTTGCTGGTACAGGTTGTCCAGCTGAGCCTGCACACTGGCAAGACGCCCAGGCATCTGTGCCAGTGCGTTGTCGATACGGATCAGATTGCCGCGCGGATCAGCACCCAGCATTGCTTTATGGCTCATTTCCCCCCGCAGCGTCAGCTCATACTGCTTCTCGAAAGCGTTGAAGCTGACGAACATGGTAAAGCCCCGATAGCTGCCGATCTGCACCGGCTCGGAGCTTTTTACTTCTTTACAGGCATCCAAGAGCGCGGCACCGGCGTTTTCTTTGTCAACCAGCGTATCACCCCGGATTTCCATTCCAGCAAATCCGTCCTCCGGGTGCGGATGAGCGGCGAGAGTTTGCATATCTGCCTGAAGCCCGGCGATAAAGCCCTTGTTCTTTTCGATCTGTTCCGGGAAGTATTTCAGCAGATTGTCCTCCAGACGGAACTGCTTGCTTTGGTGGTCAGCTTTCATCAGCTTCAGCCGGGACACATCCACTTCCAAATCCATACGCTCTTTGATGCGGGGATCACCGGCACACAGGGCCTTGATTTCTGCAAAGGACAGCGCCGTTTCATCCACATCGTCACAGGAGCGCACCGGGCTTTTACTGGTCATGATCTGTGAAATGAACTTCTGTTTGTTCTCCACGGTCTGCCAGAGATAGGCATCAAATGTACCCTCTGTCACATAACGGAACACATGGACACGCTCATTTTGATTGCCCTGGCGCTCAATACGGCCTTTGCGCTGTTCCAGGTCGCCGGGCCGCCAGGGACAATCCAGGTCATGGAGTGCCACAAGGCGATCCTGCACGTTGGTTCCGGCTCCCATTTTGGATGTGCTGCCGATCAAAACGCGCACCTGGCCGGTGCGCACTTTGCTGAACAGCTCCTTTTTCCGCACCTCGGTGTTGGCCTCATGGATGAAAGCAATCTGCTCCGGTGGTACGCCCCCGGCAATCAGCTTTTGACGGATGTCCTCATAGACGGAAAATTCCGGTTCCGGCTCCGGCATGGAAATAGCAGTTTCTAAAGCGTGAATCTCCGGGCTGTCCAGATTTCCGCTGACGGCTTTGGCAACTTTTTTGGACGGTGCCGGTTTCGGTGTGGAAATGTCGCAGAATACCAGCTGGGTCAGCTTCTCAGCCTGCCCGTCCCGCCAAATCTGCATAATGTTTGCAACACACTGGTTGACTTTGGTCCCTGTTTCATCGGGCAGCAGCGGGTTGATGATTCGCTGGTCAAGGCCCAGTTTTCGGCCATCAGAGGTGATTTTGAGCATATTATCGGTGGAGGGGTCAACTGATCCTCCATGTACCAGAGCAGCGCGTTCAGACAGGGCCTGCACCATTTCCTGCTGATGCTCTGTGGGTTTTGCCACAACCGTGTGATACTCCACCTCCGGCGTCGGCAGATGCAGCTGATCGGAGGTTTTAATATCCGCGACTTCTTTGAACAGGGTCATTAACTCCGGCAGATTGAAGAACTTGGAGAATCGGGTTCTTGCCCGGTAGCCGGTTCCTTCTGGGGCCAGCTCCAGGGCGGTGACGGTTTCTCCAAACCGAGAAGCCCAGCAGTCAAAGTGTGTCATGCCCAGCTCTTGCAGCCGGTCATACTGCAAATACCGCTGCATGGTATATAACTCGGTCATGGAATTGCTGACCGGGGTGCCGGTAGCAAAGACCACGCCACGGCTTCCGGTGATCTCATCCATGTAGCGGCATTTGGCGAACATATCGGAGGATTTCTGGGCATCCGTGGTGGATAGGCCAGCCACGTTCCGCATCTTTGTGTAGAGGAACAAATTCTTATAATTGTGCGCCTCATCTACAAACAGCCGGTCAACGCCCAGCTGTTCAAAGGTAATCACATCATCCTTTCTGTGATCGGCTTGCAGCTTTTCAAGCCGTGCTTCCAACCCGCGCTTGGTGCGCTCCAGCTGCTTGACGGTAAACCGTTCGCCGCCGCTGGATTCCACCTCGGAAATGCCCTCGGTGATTTCTGCAATCTGCTCCTGAAGAAGTCGTTCCTGACGCTCCTTGCTGATGGGAATACGCTCAAACTGGGAGTGGCCAATGATAATTGCGTCATAGTCGCCGGTGGCAATCCTGGCACAGAACTTTTTGCGCCGGTGAGTTTCAAAGTCCTTTTTGGTAGTCACAAGGATGTTGGCGGAGGGATATAGCCGCAGAAACTCAGAGGCCCATTGCTCGGTCAGGTGGTTCGGCACCACAAAGATGGATTTCTGGCACAGGCCCAGCCGCTTGGATTCCATAGCAGCGGCAACCATCTCAAAGGTCTTGCCTGCGCCTACTTCATGGGCCAGCAGCGTATTTCCACCGTATAGCACATGAGCGATAGCACTTTTCTGATGCTCTCGAAGGGTGATTTCCGGGTTCATACCGGAGAAAACGATATGGCTTCCGTCATACTCGCGGGGGCGGGTGCTGTTCATTTCCTCATTGTACTGGCGCACCAGGGCCTGCCGCCGTTCCGGGTCTCTCCAAATCCAGTCCTTGAAGGCATCCCGAATGGCCCGCTGTTTCTGCGCGGCCAGGGTGGTTTCCTTGGCGTTCAGCACCCGGCGCTCCTTGCCGTCTGCGTCCTCCACAGTGTCATAAATGCGAACATCCCGGAGATTCAAAGAATCCTCCAGGATGCGGTAAGCGTTGGCGCGGTCTGTGCCATAGGTGGTATAGGCCGCAATGTTGTTGTAGGGTATCTGTGTTTTGCCGGTGATCTGCCACTCGGCGGTGTAAGCGGAATAGTTCACATCAATGGTTCCGCGCAGATACCGGGGCGTGTCGAAGGTTTCATACATGAACTGACGGATATATTCCTTGTCAATCCAGGTAGCACCCAGGCGAACCTCAATTTCCGATGCGTCCAGGTCCTTGGGCTGGGCGGCTTTCAGGGCTTCCACATTGACGGCAAAAGCCGGATCGCGTTCCGCTGCCCGCTGTGCGGCTCGGAGCTTCTGACGGACATTGCCGGACAGATATTCGTCTGCGGTTTGCCAGCCGGAAAGCGGGTCGCTGCCATAGGCCGGGTCTTTGAAAATAACGCCGGACAGTTCTGCCGCAATATCCTCGGTGGCTTTACCGGTCAGCTGGGACATATACTCCATATCCACCCTGGCTTTTTCCGCAATGGAAACGGCAAGGGCTTCGCTGGCGGTGTCCACCGTGGTCACTGCCTTGTGGGGCTTGATGGTACGTTTGGTGAACATATCCGCCTTGCGCTCCAGCTTCCCGTCCTCGTCCAGCACTTCCAGCGCACACAGGAGATAGTAAGAAGAATCGTCCGAAAAGGCCAGCCGGTTTCCTCGGTCATTGATAAGCCCGTATTTGGCGGAAAACGCATCATAGAGCCGGTTCAATTCCCCCTGCTTTTCCCGAATAGCGGAGTCCGGCGTGAACTCGTCCATCTGAAGGTCAATGAGCTGATGCACACAGTCGCGGAGAGCAACCATTCCTTTGACGCGGGCCTCGGCGGTGGCGTTCAGGTCCGGTTTTACCATGCGGCTGTTTTCCCGGAAGTACACTTCGCCATCCACCACAGCATAAGAGTAGTTTTTCACGTTGGGGTCTGCCGGGATGGAGGTGTCGATTTCTTCACCCTCGCCCAGCTCCGG
>JBJDYI010000008.1:0-63347 GCA_051867165.1 Faecousia sp.
CGCCGAACATCTGACGGAAAGCCAGACGGCCGATACGGCCAAAACCATTGATTGCTACTTTAACAGACATGGGAATATCCTCCATTTCATAATTACCGCTTGCGCAGTATGTTAGACATTGACCGTACGGAATCGATAAATCCGTACGCGTTTATTATACAATAAGGGGTCCCCAATGTAAACTGTAAAAAACGTATAAAACAAGATACTTTATCAGGGTTTTTAGGTGAATTATGCTTATAAAAACATTCCCGGAGGCAATAAATGCCCCCGGGACTGAAAACGTTTCCCTATAATTTAAATATCACTCTTTTTGAAAAGGGCAGAATCTTATTCAGCAGCTGTCCAGGTGACCTCCCCCGCGTCAGAGGAGATGGCAATATAGGTATTGCCGGCGCCGAAGGCCAGGGGCTCTCCGTTTTCGGCAAAGAACCGGAAGGGCTCCTTGTCACCGCTGCAGGTCCAGGTCAGAGGAACGATCTTGCCGCCGCAGGCAAAATAGCCGGTGCCGCCCTGAAGGAAATCGGTCACATGGTAACCATGCTTCATGGTGGACATGGCGGGGGTAAACATCACAACCACATTCCGGAAGGCTTCCGGCTCTTCCGTGATCTGGTCCACCATCATCTTGTCATACTGCCAGAAAACGTACTTTCCGGATTCGACGTCATATTTCATGATGGTGTCTTTTTTGGTGGTGTTGTATTTGATCTGGATTTTGATTTCCTCGGCGGCTTCACCATCAGCAGGTGTGCCGTCTTCCGTAAAGACAAATCCGTAGTCGGTTTCCGGCAGACCGCTCAGCTGTATGCCTTCGGATTCCGCGTAAGCCATGACGCCGGGACCAATGACAAACAGGTTGTGCTCCCCGTGCTTATATTCCTTGTCCCGGTAGGCGGTGCCGGCCTTCAGAGGCTCATCGGTTTTGCGCATCAGGGAGTCCACGTTGTAATGGGTGATACCCCGGTTTGTGGCATCATTCAGGGCGGTGCTGGTGCCGCCGGCATGGGTCAGAATGGCATTGTAGTGTTCGGCAATGTCATTGAGCATGGGTCTGGTGGAACGGGTGGAGCCGATGGCCTCCACATCCGAGATGTCGGAGAACAGGGCAAGACACCGGGTCACGCTGCCGTTAACAAACATCTCCATCAGAACGTCCGCCTCGTTGACGCTGACATGGGGCAGGGCATCGCGCACGTTGCTGATGGTCGTGGCAAAGACCCGGCCGGTGAAGGGGGTGGTGGAGATTTCGCCGTTGAGAGGATTGACATAGGTGGGGGGCTCTGTGGTGGGGATGGTGGTGGGCTCCGTGGTGGGCTCCGTGGTTGCCGCGGTGGTGGCTTCTGTGGTAGGCTGCGTTGTGGTGGCAGGGCTGCCGCAGCCGCACAGCAGCAGGCTCAGAACCAGAAGGCATGCAATCAGCTTTTTCATATCAGCATTTCCTTTCGTTTTTTACGGATTGGCAATTTTATTCATAGACGGTATCGATCTGGATGCCGATCAGTGTTTTGCCCATGGAATAGTAGAAGGCATTGTCCCGGGTGGGATTCAGGTTATCAAACAGGCCACGCTCTGCGTACACAGCGTGATAGCCAAAGAGAACGGGAATAATCCGGCCGTCATCGGCAAGGAGCTTCAGCAGATCATAGGTGGTGCCGCTGTTTTCCAGAGTGTCCTTGCACAGCTTCAGCAAATTGTCATTGACAATGCCTCCCACACTGAGATTGCCCCAGTTCCGGAAAAATTCGGAAAGATCCATGTTGGGAGGCAGACGGGTCTGCCCCAGGTAGATATCCCAGTTGTTGGCCCGGAGGACGGCTTCATAATTATTTCCACTGCATTCCAGCGTGCCGGTGGGCAGGCCGTATTCCGTCAGACGCTGCGCGATATACCGGGCGGCCCGGACCCGGGCGGAGTCATCGGAATTGACCAGCAGACGCATTTTATCGTTGGGCTTTGTGGGATCCTTGGGAATATTCCAGCCGCTCATGGCATCGATGAATTTCAGGGGATCGAAGGCGTAGTTGGCGGCCAGTGCTTCGTTGTAGTGGATGGAACTGGGGGAGATGGCCAGACTGGCCGGCTGGGCCTGGTCGTTGTAGAAGCGCTCAGAGATGGTTTCCCGGTCAATGGCGTAGGTCAGTTTGGTGCGCAGGTAACCGTCATCAAAATATTTACTCCAACCCACGTTGCAGCCGATGTACAGAAAAACACCGCTGTCCACATTCCAAAGCTCATAGTCACAGCGGAAATCCGCAAAAGAGTCGGACATGGGGTTGGCCACCACCAGACTCACGTCACCGAATTCAAATTCGTCACGGACCTGGGCGTCGTTTTCCGCGGTGACCAGATTGATCACGTTCGCATGGACGGGGATTTTCACATCGGCCCACCAATTGGAAACCCGGTTCAGTGTGGCATTGGCGCCCTCGCCCTGGAAGGTGTAGGGACCGGATCCCAGGGGGTGATCTGCGTCCACGTCAGATGCCTTGACGATGGGGACATCCAGCAGCAGCGGGAAGTTCTCATAGGGGGCGTTCAGCATGAAGGTAACGCCGTTGCCATCGCTGGAGAGCTTGACCTCTGACAGGTAATAGCGGAACCGTCCCTGATAATAGTCGTTGGCCATGGCATATTGATAGCTGGCAATCACATCTTCCGCCGTGACCTGGGAGCCGTCAGAGAACCGGGCATCAGGCTCGATGTAACAGGTGTAGATCATGTTGGAGGGGGCCACCTGGAAGGCAGAGCACAAAATGGGAACGGCCTCAAAATTGCTGCTCACGGTAAACAGGGGCTGATAGATCAGGGAAAACAGCACCCGGTTGTTCTGGCTGTAACCGATCAGGGGGTTCATGGACATTTCCGGGTTGTAAGCCAGGGTGACAGGAGGGGATTCCTCTTCCACCACAAAATCTTCCGGATCCTGGCCTTCCAGCAAAATGGCGTCGCCGGTGGGAACATAGGGTTCTTCTTCCCTGGTGCCGCAGGCGGTCAGACAGCCGCAGGCCAGAGAAAGCGCCAGTAGCAGCGCGGTCAGTTTTTTCATTTGCAGCCCTCCCCGCAGACGATGATGGCGCCCTGGCTGCCCCGGTCACCTCTGGTGACCCGGTGAGACCAGAAGCGGTCCGGCTGGCACATGGTGCAGTCGGTGCTGATTTCAATGTGCCGGACGCCGGCCCGGCGCAGCACCAGGGCATTGATGGCTTTCAGATCCAGGAAATATTTTTCGCCTTTTTGCGAAATATATGCCCTGACTTCGTCGCCAAAGGCGGCAATCATGGCCTCCGGCACGTCGGCGTCGGTTTCAAAATGGCAGAAGCCCACGTTGGGACCGATGGCAGCCCGGATATCTTCCGGCTTGCTGCCAAAGTTTTGCACCATGGCTTCCACCACCCGGGCGCCGATGGCCTGGGCGGTTCCCCGCCAGCCGGCGTGGGCCGCGCCTACCGCCCCGGTCACGGGATCATGAAACAGCAAAGGGGTGCAGTCGGCGGTGAACACCAGCAGGGCGACCCCGGGGGTGGCTGTCACCAGGGCATCGCACTGGGGATAGTTCCGGTGGCACAGACCATTGCAGTCCCTGTCCGTGACGACACGGACAATATCCGAATGGATCTGCATGGTCATCACCAGTTTCCCGGGGTCAAAGTCCAGGGCCTTGCCCAGAATCCGCAGATTTTCTTCCACATGCTCCATGGAATCCCCCCGGCCGATGGCCAGGTTCAGGCTGGACTGGGACCCGGTGCTCACACCCCCGTGCCGGGTGGTGAAGCAGTGGGAGGCGGTGATGCCTTCCGCGGTGAGATACTCCAGCGTTCCTTTTTTTATGGTTCGAATAGACATAATATTTTCCCTAAAAATCCGGTGTCATCCCGGGACAGAGGCGCAGTGCCGGGGCGAAGGATCCCCATCGCCTTTGGAAAACCTCCAATCATGGACGGGAATTCTTCGCGGGGGCTTTCTGCCTGCCTCAGAACGACAGCTTTTTAATTTTCCAATCCGGCGGCCTTGTCCTTCTGCAGGCAGCATTTCTTGTACTTCTTGCCGCTGCCACAGGGGCAGGGGTCGTTGGGGCCTACCTTTTTGTCAGCGACCCGGACAGGCTGCTTTTTGACGGGGGTCTTGGAAGCGGCGGCGGTGCCGGTTTCCTTGGCCACCTTTTCCCGCTTCACTTCCTGATTGGTCCGCAGCTGTACCAGGAACATCCGGCGGATGGTCTCCTCCCGGATGGCGCTGATCATGGCCTCAAACATCTGGAAGCCCTCTTCCTTGTAGGCCACGACGGGATCGTGCTGGGCATAGGAACGCAGGTGGATGCCCTGCTTCAGGTCATCCATGGCGTCGATGTTGTCCATCCAGTATTCGTCCACCACCCGGAGCATGACCACCCGTTCCAGTTCCCGCATGGTGGCCTCCCCGTAGAAGGCCTCCTTGGCTTCATAGGTCTTGGAAGCGATGCCGAAGATGGTATCGGACAGCTCACTGGCCTTCATTCCCAGGAGCTGATTTTCCCGTGCGGCCAGCGTTCCCTTGGCGAAGTAGATACCCTCCATGGCGTTTGCCAGGTGGCCGAGGCCCTCGGAATCTACCACGCCGCCGTTGTCGCTGAGGGCGGTGGATACATTGCCCTCCACCAGGGTGCGGAGCATGGACATCATGTTCTCCCGCAGGTCCTCGCCGTCCAGCACCTTCTGACGCTGGGCGTAAATGATCTCACGCTGGGTGTTCATGACGTTGTCGTATTCCAGAACGCTCTTTCTGGAGCGGAAGTGGCGGGACTCCACGTTCTTCTGGGCATTTTCCACCGCGCCGGAGAGAATCTTGGCATCGATGGGGGTATCCTCGTCCAGACCCAGGGTGTCCATCATGCCCATGACCCGGTCCGTGGAGAACAGACGCATCAGGTCGTCCTGGAGGCTCAGGAAGAACCGGCTCTCACCGGGATCGCCCTGACGGCCGGACCGGCCTCTCAGCTGATTGTCAATCCGGCGGGATTCGTGGCGTTCGGTGCCGATGATGTAAAGACCGCCGGCAGCGCGGACCTTCTCTGCTTCGTCGGCAATTTCCCCTTTGAACTTTGCCAGCAGCTCGTTGTATTTTGCCCGGACAGCCAGAATTTCAGGATCGGTGGTGTCTGCGTGGGAATCGGCTTCCCGCAGCAGTTCCTCCGGCAGCCCCGTTTTTTGCAGCTCGGATTTGGCCAGGAATTCGGCGTTGCCGCCCAGCATGATGTCGGTACCACGGCCGGCCATGTTGGTGGCGATGGTGACAGCGCCATACTTACCGGCCTGGGCCACAATCTGGGCTTCCATTTCGTGGAACTTGGCGTTCAGCACATTGTGGGGGATGCCCTCTTTCTTTAGCAGCTTGCTCAGCAGTTCGCTGCGCTCGATGGAGATGGTGCCCACCAGCACGGGCTGGCCCTTGGCGTGGCACTCCTTCACCTGCTGGATGATGGCACGGAATTTGCCGTTTTCGGTCTTGTAGACCACGTCGGGATGATCCACACGGGCCACGGGACGGTTGGTGGGAATCTCCACCACGTCCAGGTTGTAAATGGCGTTAAATTCCTCTTCTTCCGTCAGAGCGGTACCGGTCATGCCGGAGAGCTTCGTGTACAGACGGAAGAAGTTCTGGAAGGTGATGGTGGCCAGGGTCTTGCTCTCACCGGCCACGGTAACGCCCTCCTTGGCTTCGATGGCCTGGTGGAGGCCTTCGTTGTAGCGGCGGCCGTACATCAGGCGGCCGGTGAATTCGTCCACGATGATGATCTCGCCGTCTTTCACCACATAGTCGATGTCCTTCTTCATGAGGCCCCGGGCCTTCATGGCCTGGTTGATGTGGTGGGACAGGGTGGTGTTTTCCGGATCAGCCAGGTTTTCAATGCCGAAGTACCGCTCTGCCTTTTCGATGCCCTTGGCGGTCAGGGACACGGTCCGGGCCTTTTCGTCCACAAAATAGTCGCAGTCGTAGTCATCCTGGACTTCCTTGGCCTCGGTCTTGGCGAACACCTGACGACGCAGGGTGGAAACAAAGTGGTCGGCCATTTCATAGAGCTTGGAGGAATCCTCGCCCTTGCCGGAGATGATCAGGGGGGTACGGGCTTCGTCGATGAGGATGGAGTCCACTTCGTCCACGATGACGAAATTGTGGCCCCGCTGGACCAGCTCCTGCTTGTAGATGGCCATGTTGTCCCGGAGGTAGTCAAAGCCCAGCTCGTTGTTGGTGCAGTAGGTAATGTCGGCGGCATAGGCGGCCCGGCGCTCCGCGCTGGACAGGCCGGGGATCACCAGACCTACCGTCAGACCCATGTAGCGGTAGACCTTGCCCATCCACTGGGAGTCACGCTTGGCCAGGTACTCGTTGACGGTGACCACATGGACGCCATCGTCGGTGAGGGCGTTTAAGTAGCAGGGCAGGATGGCAACCAATGTTTTGCCTTCACCGGTGCGCATCTCAGCAATGCGGCCCTGGTGCAGAATGATGCCGCCCATGAGCTGGACAGGGTAGGGGCGCATACCCAGAACACGGTCAGCGGCCTCCCGGACGGCGGCAAAAGCTTCGGGCAGCAGGTCGTCCAGCGTCTCGCCGGCAGCCAGACGGTTTTTGAATTCCTGGGTCTTGCCCTTCAGGGCCTCCTCGGAGAGGGCCTTGTATTCTTCTTCCAGCGCCAGGATCTTGTCCACGGTGGGCTGGATTTTCTTGATCTCCCGCTGGGAACGGGTGCCGAAAAATTTATCAAAAAGTCCCATGAATAAACTCCTTTGTGATTGTAAGATGGCGATAAAAAACCATTATGCCGTATTATAGCACAGCTGTAAAGAAAAATATATACATTTTTGTGAATTAAAAGGAAAAGTCCCCGGCAAAATGCCGGGAACAGACCGTTATTTTGTCGGATAGGGCAGCGACAGCTGACGATGCCCTGATCACCCGACCTGTTTGGCGAAAAAGGCCTCAATGTCGGCCTTTGCAGCCTGAACCCGGCCCTGCTGGCAGATGGGCTTTCCGCCGCCCCGGCCGCCCAGGGCTTTTGTCATTTCCTTGCCCAGGGCCCGCAGGTCTCCCTGCCGGGTCACGAGACAATAGGCGTAACCGCTGTCATCGCTTCCGCTGAACACGGCGGCGGTGCCGCCGCAGCACGATGCAATGGCATCTGCCAGTTCCCGGACGGCCACATTGTCCAGGTTCTCTTCAAAGTGCAGAACATCTCCCCTGCCGGTGCAGCCGGCGGCGATACCGGCAAAAATCTGCTTTTCCAGGCCGGTGATCCGGTATTTCTGGGCGGCCAGCAGCTCGTTCATCTTCCGGGCAGCTTCTCCGGTTTCACCGGGCTTGGCGGAGAAGGCCTGAGATACCTGCCGGTTCTGGTCATAGGCATTGTTCAGGATGGCCAGGGCCCGTTTGCCGCAGGCCATTTCGATCCGGGTACCGCCCCGGAAGGGGATGGCGGACAGCAGCTTGATCAGGCCGATTTCACCGGTGTGCTGCACATGGGTGCCGCAGCAGGCGCAGCTGTCGTAGCCCGGCACCTGGACGATCCGCACCGGCCAGGGCAGGGCCCGCTTGGTGCGGTAGGTGACCTGGGACAATTCTTCGGGACCGGGAACCCAGCAGCGGATGGCCAGATTCTGCCACACCGCTTCATTGGCCCTCTCTTCCAGGAAGGGCAGGTCTTCCGCCGGGATCACGCCGTCAAAATCAATGGTGGTGGATTCCGTGCCCATGTGGAAGCCGGTGTTGTGCCAGCCGTAGCGGCTATTGATGAGACCGGAGACGATGTGCTCGCCGGAATGTTGCTGCATCCGGTCAAACCGCAGGTCATAATGGATGGCGCCCTCCACCGTTTCCCCGATGGGCAGGGGTCCGTCACACAGATGGACGATTTGCTCGCCCCGTTCCCGGGTGTCCAATACCCGGACCTGGCCGAGATGGCCGGTGTCGGCAGCCTGTCCGCCTCCCTCGGGATAGAAGGCCGTCTGATCCGCAATGATCTCAAATCCGGCTGGGGTTTCTTCACAGGAAAGGATGGTCGCAGTAAACTGCGCGGTGTGGGAGTCAACATAATACAGCTTTTTGGTTTCCATAATTCACCTCAATGCGATTTTTTCCATTATAGCACAGGGAAAAATTGATTGCAATGGCGCGCAATCCGTAAAATTCAAACAAAGTTCACGAAATGGGCGGCGAGATGGGATAGAATGGGAAAAACGAAAATGAGGTGATTTTATGCCTGCCAATTATGCGAGCTACCGATTCGGCGCGGAGGCCCTGGGCCGGCTGCCGGAGAAGCAGCAGCGCCCCATCCAGCGGTTCCGCCGGCTGTACAACGGCGGCCTTCTGGGCGCTGACCTGTATTTCTATTTTATGCCCATGGTGCAGACGGAAGTGGGAGAACTGTACCATACCTATCACAGCATGACCGGCCGGGAGTTTTTCACTCAGGCCTGTGATCTGCTGAAGCAGAATCCCTCCGAGGGCGGTACCGCCTGCCTGTATGGCCTGTTGGCCCATTATTGCCTCAGCAGCCAGCTGTCCCCCCTGTTCCGGGAGGCCATGGATCAGGGCAATCTGAACCGGACAGAACTGGAAGTGGAGCTGGATCGGTATCTGCTGTGTCTGGACGGCAAGAGCCCTGCCCATACGCAGGACGTGAGCCCCAGCTTTAAAATGACCCGGGGTGAGTGTGTGACGCTCTCCATCTTCTTCCCCCCGGCAACCGCCTCCAATACCCACGCCGCTTACCGCAGCATGGTGTTCTGGAACCGGCGGATGACGGCAAAAAAGCGGACCTTTGCGGGCATGGCGCTGAAAGTCAGCAAGGAGGCTTTCCGGAATCAGATGATGCCGGACCATGCCAATCACAAGTGCCTGCATCTGGACAGTGCCATGGCAGACTGTTACAGCCGGGCTTTGGAGCTGTATCCTGAAATGGCCCGGCAGCTGACGGCCTTCCGGGAGACAGGAGAGCCCCTGGGAGACTGCTTTGACCCCACCTTCCATTAATATTGCCGGATTGATAAAAGGAAAAGCCCTTTGTCCGGAATCAGAAAGAGAAGCGGCCCGGTTTACAGGAACCGGGCCGCTTTTTGTTTGGGGGCGCATCCCCATAAACGATTATTTCTTCGTCTTTTCCAGGGCTATCACCAGCAGAGGGATGAGAATCAGCTGCACCACAATACCGGGAATGGCAGAGGTGAAGGCTCCGGCCCAGAAGGCGGCAAAGCCAAAGGCCGAAGGATTCAGTCCGGCGCAGAGGAAGCGCATCGCGCCCCAAACCAGACGGCCCACCACCATGGCGGCCACCAGAGCAATGTACACAGAAGACTTTTTACGGGGCAGCTTGCTGTACAGCAGACCGGCGGTCACGCCATAGGCTGCCAGTTCCGCGCTCATGCAGATGGCGGTGGGGAACATGGGGGGCATCCCGAAGAGGATGGAGCGCAGCACCGGGGCGATGAGGCCCACTGCCAGGCCCCAGGGCCAGCCGCAGAAGAAGCCGCACAGCAGTGCCGGAATGTGCATGGGGCACAGCATGGATCCCACTTCGGGGATCTGGCCTGTCAGGAAGGGCAGCACCAGGGCCAGGGCCAGAAACAGGGCTGCCAGAACCAATGCTTTTACGTTCGTTTGTTTCATAACTGTTTGTTTCATAGAAGTTTCCTTTCTGCCGCAATACAAAAAAGGCGCAGATATCCCTTCGGGGATACCAACGCCTTCCCAGCATTGCAAAAACGTACAAAGATGTATAGAGGGGATTCCAATACGGAAACTTCTGTTTCCCACGCCGGCCTTCAGGCAGGCGCTTTTTTGTTGTTTGCCCGCACCGGGGCCCGTGGCATTTTATTTTCTCAGACAGGCGGCTACCTTTGCCACGGCATCCTGGATCAGGGCGGTGGTGGAAAGGCTGCCGACCCCGGCCACCAGATTGTCGCACCGGTTCATGGGGATCAGAATCCGCACCGCGTCTGCCTGTCCCACGGCCGCTGCCATGGCGGGCGTGATTTCTCCCAGCAGGGAATCGGCAATGACAATGCCGATGGGACCAACGATGATATTTGCCCTGCGGCAGGCCACAATCACGGGATTCTCGCCGGTGGCAGCGCTGGAAGCGCCTGCTTTTATCATGGCGGCAGTGGCCACGGCGTTGGTGCCGATGGCGGTGAGATGAATTTCCGGAAAGCTCTGAAGCAGGGCTCTGACGATCTGACTGCCCAGCTGGCCGCCCTGGCCATCCATCACCAGAATGTTTGTGCCCATGGCGGTTCCTCCTGTCGTTCCGGTTATCAGTCAAAGTATAGCAGATCCGTTGCCGGAAAGCAAGAGCTCTGATTTTTTCTATTTATTTGCAGAAGAAATAAATACGCATCCTTTTATAAAACTATTTCGATAGACGAAAAAAGAGGGGTATGATAAGGTATTTTGAAAATGGAAACGGTGTTTTCAGTCGTATTATGGGTGAAGACGCGGAAAGGAGAGGCCATGCGCAGCGAGCAGGAAGTGAGCAACGCCATTGACCAGTATTCCGATACAGTCCTCCGGCTGTGTACGGTTTATCTGAAAAACAGCGACGATACCCAGGATATTTTCCAGAACGTGTTTCTGAAATATGCCCTTTACCCCAAGCCCTTTGAAAGCCCGGAGCATGAGAAGGCCTGGGTGATCCGGGTGACCATCAATGCCTGTAAGGATCTGCTGAAAAGCTTTTTTTACAGCCGAACCATTTCCCTGGAGGAACTGACGAGCGTTGCCCCGGAGATCACCCCCGAGAGATACCTGGTGATGGAAGCAGTCTGGTCATTGCCCAGGCAATACCGGGAGGTCATTTATCTGCACTTCTATGAGGGCTATACCGCCCCGGAAATTGCGGGAATTCTGAAACAAAATCCCAACACGGTGTATACCCGTCTGCGCAAGGCAAAAGAACTGCTGAAAGAAGCCCTGGGAGGTGTTTTGAATGGATAACCAAATACGCGATGCCTTTGATGCCATTCAGGCCCCGGACCGGCTGAAACGGCAGACCAAAGCAGCTTTGCGCAGCAAAACCTTCGACTATGGCCGTAATGTGCTGCTGCGGCAGCAGCGGCGCCGCCGGCTGGTCTCCTGGGCCCTTTCTGCGGCGCTGGTGCTGACGGGCTGCGGTCTCTGGTTCCTGCCCACCACCTCCATTGCCGTGGACATCAACCCTTCTGTGGAGCTGAAGGTCAACGCCCTGGACCGGGTGATTTCCCTGAAGGGCCGGAATTCCGATGGCGTGGCTGTGGTGCAAACCATGGCGGATGTCACCGGCATGGTCTATGACGAAGCCATGCAGCGGCTGCTGCTGAGCCATGGGCTGCAGCCCTATCTGGAAAAGGGAAACCGGATCACCATCACGGTGGCCGGCGGCGGCAGCCAGAAGCATGCGGAGCAGATGCTGAGCAAGGTTCTCTGCCGGACCTATGCCATTGCGGAAAAAGAGAATGTGCTGTATTGCCAGGTGGACTGGGAAACCGTCCGGGCCGCCCAGGCGGTGAATCTGTGTATCCCCCGGTATCTGGCCTGGCAGCATCTGCTGGAAACGGATCCCACCATGACGGTGGAGGATGTCCGGGAGATCCCCCGGGATGAAATCCATGCGCTGGCCCAGGTCATGATCCTGGAGGATCCCTGCGGCGAGGTGGGGTAGCCTGCTCAGGTATCCCAACCGAAAATCACAACAAGTCTCATCGGAAATAATTCAAAGAAGAAAAGAGGAAGATTATGTTCATGCTGATTTGGAAAAACATCGCCCGGCGGCGGACCCAGTCCACGCTGACGGTGACCATCACCATGCTGACCGTGCTGGTGTTTGTCATGGTGCTGGGCGTGTTCCAAACCGTCACCCAGGGCCTGACCCTGAGCCGGGAACGTCTGGGCGCCGATGCCATTCTGATTCCCAAGTACGCCTCCGCTGAAGGCAGCGACCTGCTGTTCACCGCCATCCCGGAAAACATCTACATGCCTGTGGAAACCATTGAGCAGGCCAGAGCGCTGAAGGGAGTGGCCGCCATGACGCCCCAGTTCTACTGCCAGACCCTTGCCCTGAGCTGCTGCGAGCCCGGCGAGGAAGCTCGGATCATCGGCTATGAATCCGACACCGACTTTATTCTGGGGCCCTATCTGGACGAAGGCAGCAAAGACGGCATCACCTCCGAGGAACTGATCGTGGGCCATAACTTTGAAGACGACGACCTGGTGGGCTACAACTACCTGGTTCTGGGCAGGAAATTCCTTGTGGTCAGCATGCTGCAGCCCACCGGCACCGGCATGGACAGCACCATTTTCATGGACTGGCACACCGCCCAGGATATGTGCCTGGAATCTGAGGTGCTGCGGCAGGACTGGACCAAAAAGGATCCCCATGACTATATCTCCGTCATCATGATCAAGTTTGAAGAGGGCGTCGACCCCCAGACCTTCGTCAAGCAGGTGGAAGATTCCGGCATGGAAGCCAAGTGCATCCTCACCGGCGATACCATTTCCTCCCTGCAGGCCCAGCTGGAGGTCACCATGCAGGTCATGTTTGCTCTGTGGATCGCATCACTGCTGATTGCGGTACTGTCCCTGGTGGGTCGGTTCAACGCCCTGGCCCATGAACGCCGGAAGGAAATCGGCCTGCTGCGGGCCATCGGCCTGAAAAAGGGCCAGGTCTTCGGCCTGATCATCGGCGAGACCTGCACCATGGCCTTGATGGGCGGCGTGCTGGGCGCCGGCATTGCCCTGCTTGCCATGGATCCTGTGATTGAGATGCTGAAGGACGCCTTCAAGCTGTCCCCCTCTGTGTGGGGCACCTCCCTGGCCCTGCTGTGCGGTCTGGCCGGTGTGGTTCTGGCGGGCCTGCTTGGGTTCTCCGCCGCAGTTTTCCCGGCACTGAAGAGCGCCTCCATGGATCCCCAAACTGCCATTACCCAAGGAGAGGTGAACTGAAATGGAAATCTGCAAACTCGAACACATTCATAAAGATTACCGGATGGGTGAAATCGTCACCCCGCTGAAGGATATCTGCCTCAGCGTGAACGCCGGCGACTTCATCGTGGTGGAGGGCCCCTCCGGCATCGGCAAGAGTACCTTGCTCTACGTCATGGGCACCCTGCTGCAAAGCGACGAGGGTACCTACACCTTTGAGGGCAAGGACGTGTCCAAATTCTCCGACAGCGAAAAATCCGTCTTCCGGGCGAAAAAGATCGGCTTCCTGTTCCAGGACAGCACCATGATCCAGGCCCTGACCCTCCGGGAGAATCTGATCTTCACCCAGGGCATCTGCGGCAAGAAGGATCTGAAGCGGGTGGAGGAACTGCTATACCAGTTCGGCCTGGAGGACCGCGCCGATTTCTTCCCCCATCAGCTCTCCGGCGGCCAGCGCCGCCGTGCCATGGCTGCCAGAGCTCTGATCCATGATCCGGCTCTGATCCTGGCGGACGAACCCACCAACGATCTGGATGAGCATTGGTCCCAGGAGATGATCCGGATCCTGAAGGAGCAGGCCCGGAAGGGCACTGCCGTTGTGATGGTCACCCACAACAGCCGCTGGGCGGAAATGGCCAACCGCCGCTGCCGGTTGGAGGAGGGTGTCTTGATAGACATAAAAGCATAACTGGAGGATTGAACAATGAAGACAAAACTGAGCAACATTCTCATCGCCATTCAGGCACTGGCAGCCACCTGCATGCTGGGTGCCGTCAAGATCTGGGCACCTGTCTGCGGCAAAATGCTGGAGCTGGCCAGCGGCAAGGAAGTCCACATGAAGTGCTTCTACGCCGGTCAGGCTGCCACCGGCATTGCCATCATCCTTCTGGCAACTGCCATCATGGCACTCATCGCCAAGAAGGGGCACAAGGGCCTGATGGTGGTGAGCGCCGTGGCCGCCGTGATCCTGTTCCTGACCTTCACCAACCTCATCGGCGTCTGTGCCAGTGAAACCATGCGCTGCCAGACAACCAAGTTGTGGGGCATCGGTGTGGCTGTCGCCATCTTCGCCACCTCCCTGGTGGAGCTGATCAGCGGCAAGGAAGGCCAGGTTCCCGGCTAATTACCCTTTCCGACACAAAAAACCCTGAGAAGTTTGAATTTCTCAGGGTTTTTGATTTTTTATACTGATATTCAATTAAAAACTTTAATTCGTCAAAATTGAAGTTTTTAATATGAAGATCATAATGAGACGGAATTCTATGATTTTCTATCTCGAAAATCATAGAATCGACAACGCCGCTAGGCGGTGTCTTCTCAATAAAATTAAATAATTTTATTGAGAAATAGTATTAATCTTCGAAAAGAGGCGTGGAGAGATAGCGGTCGCCGGTATCCGGCAGCAGGGCGACGATGGTCTTGCCCTTGTTTTCCGGACGTTTGGCCAGCGCAATGGCGGCGGCAACAGCCGCACCGGAGGATATGCCTACCAGAACGCCTTCGGACTTGCCAATCTTCCTGCCGGTGGCGAAGGCAGCTTCGTTCTCCACAGTGATGACCTCGTCATACACCCCCGTGTTCAGGACGGCGGGAACAAAACCGGCGCCGATGCCCTGAATCTTATGGGCGCCGGGGGTGCCCTTGCTCAGCACAGGGGAGGCGGCAGGCTCCACCGCAACCACCTTTACATGGGGATTCCGGCTCTTGAGATACTCCCCCACACCGGTGACCGTGCCACCGGTGCCAACGCCTGCTACAAAGATATCCACCTGACCGTCGGTATCCTCCCAGATTTCCGGACCCGTGGTTGCCCGGTGAACCGCGGGGTTGGCGGGGTTGACGAACTGGCCGGGGATAAAGCTGTCCGGGACTTCCTTTGCCAGTTCCTCCGCCTTGGCAATGGCGCCCTTCATGCCCTTGGCGCCCTCGGTGAGCACCAGTTCCGCGCCATAGGCTTTCATCAGCTGACGGCGTTCCACGCTCATGGTTTCGGGCATGACAATGATGATGCGGTAGCCCCGGGCAGCAGCCACGGAGGCCAGACCAATGCCGGTATTGCCGGAGGTTGGCTCAATGATGACGCTGCCGGGCTTTAATAATCCTCTGGCTTCGGCGTCGTCAATCATGGCCTTGGCAATGCGGTCCTTCACGGAGCCTGCGGGGTTGAAATACTCCAGCTTTGCCAGAATTTTCGCTTCCAGACCCAATTCCTTCTCAAGATGTACCAGCTCCAGCAGCGGCGTCTTGCCAATCAGCTGATCAGCGGATGTATAAACCTTACTCATAATCCATTCCTCCTGATGATTGTGTGGCTTATCTCATAGAACAGTGCGGTCACGCAAACAACATCGGAAGTACGCCTTATTGTTTCTCATATTATTTCCTACTTTCATACTAGGAATATATGTATATTAACGCAAAGACCTTCGTTTGTCAAGAGGGATATCCCCAATCATATCGCTTGATTCCCTGTTAACCTTGTAGTATAATAGGAATTAAGAATAAGTCATATCGGAGGAACCAACGATGCTGATTTCCACAAAAGGCCGCTATGCGCTGCGGGTCATGATTGATTTGGCAGAGCATCAGTCGGAGGCGTTTCTTTCCCTGCGGGGCATTGCCCAGCGCCAGGAGATTTCCGAAAAATATCTGGAAAGCATCATTCGGATGCTGGTAAAGGCCAAGGTGGTGGAAAGCCTCCGGGGGAAAGGCGGCGGCTACCGCCTGAAGAAAGCACCTGACCAGTATTCCGTGGGCAGCATCCTGAGACTGACGGAAGAATCCCTGGCACCGGTGGCCTGTTTGGATGAGAATGCCGATCTCTGTCCCCGGGCTGGAAAGTGCCGAACCCTTTCGCTGTGGCGGGGGCTGGATCAGGTGATCCGGGACTATCTGGAAAGCGTGACCATCGCGGATTTGATGGAGCAGGGCGCTTCCGGAGATGACGATGTGATAGGATGAGCAAGCGGGATGTCCTGAGACATCCCGCTTTTGCATGGTGACACCAATGTAGCCCGCGCGGTGGGACTGGCGAAGCTGTCCGGTTTCGGCGATCTCGCCGCTTCTCAAAAAACGCCATCAATAGACGACCATCCTTTAATTTTCAAAAAATCCCCCAATTCTATCGACTTTCGGCCCTCTTCCATGATATAATACGAAATATAATTCATGGAAGGGGCTGCCTTTGCGTCTGAGCAGCTGAAAAAGACGCCGTCTGGGATTGGCCTGCTGGCCCTGGTATCTGGAAATGTGCCGCAGCCGGGACTGCATGCCGGATATCCTGTCCTTCCTTTGCCGCTGTGGGAGCATGCCCATGAGATCCCCCTGATGATCGGCTCCGTATTTGGAGAATTTGCCTTTGCTCCCGCCGTGTTTGACAAAACCATGTACCGTATTGAGTTAGGAGGAACAATCGTGGAGAAAAAGGAAAGAAGAATCGTATTCGCGGTGGGGCTTGCGCTGCTCCTGCTATTTACCTTTACGGATCTGCAGATTTCCATGGCAATCGCCAAGAAGCCCCTTTGGGCAAGAGTCTTTGAAGTCGTGGGTGAGATTCCCTTCACCACGCTGACCATCGCCGCCTGTGCCATTTTGTTCCGCTTCCGCACGAAGAAGAACATTGTGCTGAACATTCTCTGCGTAGTAGGCGCCGGCGCACTGTTTTTACTGTTCTCTCTGATGGGCGGCTTCATGACCTACAATTACCTCACCGATAACCTGGGACAGATTCCCATGATCTGGATGGTGCTCCCTGCCCTGGCTATGGCGGGCATCGGCATTTGGATTGCCCGGGCCATTCCCGCAGAAAACCGCAGTAAGGCGCTGCGCTACGCGGCTGTGGCGTTGCTATACTTCATTTTGGTCATTATCATCATGAACTCCCTGAAAACCGTCTGGGGCAGAATGCGTTTCCGGGAAATGACCGATCCCATCAATGAGTTCACCCGTTGGTACCAGATCGTCCCCAGGGGCGGCTTCAACAACATCTACGCCTCCTTCCCCTCGGGACATTCCATGAATTCCGCAGGCGTGATCCTGCTGATGCTGCTTGAGCCCATGATTCCGGCCCTGGCCGGCAGGGAGAAAACGTTGCATGCCATCGTATACGTCTGGTGCGCGGTGGTCGGCATCAGCCGGGTGTTCATGGGCGCCCACTTTGCCAGCGATGTGACGGTCGGCATCCTGCTGTCTCTGGCAATTTTTGAAGCGCTGCGGGCCATCCTCTGCCGCAAAGACCGGAAGAACATCCCCAGCGCCGCAAAATAAAACACCTGACCGATGGGGGCGGATTCTCGCAATCCGCTCCCATATTCGCAATTACCAAAAACCAATAAAAAGGAGATAGGGACCAATGGAACAAAAGTGGAAACGTATCGAAGCAGACGGATATGTGCGGATTGATAACGGCGACGGCCAGACCCTTGGCCTGGGGGCCGACAGCCCGGTTCCCATCCTCAGCGTAGACGGCTACGCCTTTAAGGATTTTCTCAGAACAGGGCAGCTGGTTCCCTATGAGGATTGGCGGCTTTCCAGTGAGGAACGAGCCAAAGATCTGGCCAAGAGGCTATCCATTGAGGACATCGCCGGTCTGATGCTGTACAGCGCCCACCAGCTGATTCCAGCCAAAGGCCCCTTGGCGGCGGCGTTCGGCGGCAGCTATGGCGGAAAGCCTTATGCCGAAAGCAGCGCAAAGCCCTGGGATCTGACCGACCAGCAGAAGGAATTCATTGTTAAAGACAGAGTGCGTCATGTTCTTATCATGGGGCTGGAGAGTACGGAGGCGGCGGTGCGTTGGAACAACAAGCTCCAGGCTCTGGCGGAAGGGGTGGGCTTCGGCATCCCGGCAAACAACAGCTCTGATCCCCGACACGGCGCAGGCTCTATGGCTGAGTACATGGGTGTCACCGGAGAGCCCATTTCCAAGTGGGCAAACGGCATCGGCCTGTCCGCCTCTTTTGACCCGGAGGCCGTGAAGGAATTCGGTGAGATCGGCGCGGCGGAATACCGGGCCCTGGGCATCACCACCGCCCTGTCTCCCCAGATCGATCTGGCCACCGAGCCCCGGTGGATGCGCTTTGCCGACACCTTCGGCGAACACACCCAGATGACCATCGACATGACGAAAGCCTACTGCGACGGTTTCCAGACCACCAGGGGAAGCAAAGACGGCTGGGGCAAGGACAGCGTCAATACCATGGTCAAGCATTTCCCCGGCGGCGGCACGGGCGAAGGCGGACGGGATGCCCACTACGCCTACGGAAAGTTCGCCGTGTACCCCGGCGGCAATTTTGAAGAGCACCTGAAACCCTTTACGGAAGGCGCCTTCTCCCTGCCCGGAAAAACAGGCAAGGCCAGCGCCGTTATGCCTTACTATACCATTTCCTATGACGTGGATCAGAAAAACGGGGAAAACGTGGGCAATTCTTATAGTAAATACCTGATCGGCGACCTGCTGCGGGAGCAATTGGGCTACGATGGGGTTGTCTGCACCGACTGGGGCATTACCCATGACATAGGACAGACCGAGGAAGAATTCGCAGGCAAATGCTGGGGCGTGGAAATCCTCACCGAAGCGGAGCGCCACCTGAAAGCCCTGGAAGCCGGCGTGGACCAGTTCGGCGGCAATAATGACGCCGGGCCCGTGCTGGAAGCCTACCGGATGCTCTGCGAAAAATACGGCGAGGACGCTGCCCAGGCCCGGTTCCGCCGGTCTGCCTACCGGCTGCTGCTGAATATCTTCCACACCGGCCTGTTTGAGAATCCTTATCTTGACCTCAAAACCTCCCTGGCCACCGTGGGCTGTCCGGAGTATGTGGAAAAGGGCTACCGTTCCCAGCTTCGCTCTATCACCATGCTGAAAAACAAGGGCCATACCCTGCCTTTGCAGACGGGAATCAAGCTCTATGTGCCGAACCGCTTCATCAAATCCTATCTGGACTTTATGAGCCATCCCATTCCGGCTCACACCGTTGTCCCCGCGGGGAAGAAAAATCTGGCATCCTGCTTTACTCTAGTGGACACCCCGGAGGAGGCGGACGCAGCTGTCTGCTTCGTGGAATCTCCCATATCCGTGGGCTATGACCCGGAGGATCGAAAGAAGGGCGGCAACGGCTATGTGCCGGTGACGCTGCAATACCGTCCCTATCAGGCGGTCAATGCCCGGGAGCACAGCATCGCCGGCGGCGATCCCCTGGAGGAAAGCGCTGACCGGGGCTACCGGGGCAAGTGGAACACTGCTGCCAACGAAGCGGATCTGGACATCGTTGTCGATACCAAGAAGCGGATGGGGGGCAAGCCTGTGGTGGCAGTGGTTACTCTGAAGAACCCCATGGTCATGGCAGAGCTGGAACCCTACACCGACGCACTGCTGGTGGAATACGGCGTGACACCCCAGGCGGTGGTGGATGTGCTCACCGGCGCCTTTACCCCGGAGGGCCTGCTGCCGGTGCAGATCCCGGCAGATATGGACACCGTGGAACGCCAGCAGGAGGACGTGGCCTTTGATATGACCTGCTACCGGGATCAAGAGGGCCATACTTATGATTTCGGTTTCGGAATGAATTTTGACGGTGTGATTCAGGATGATAGAACCCGCCGCTATTGTAAAGGAGAATGAACATGAGCAAAAAGTATGATGACAAGCTGGTTCTGGCGCTGAAGCAGCGGCAAAAGGTGGAGGACTATCACGGCGCGCCGGTGCTGGTGAAGTATCTGCCGGACTGCGATGAAAAAGGCGCTATGGATCCCCGGCTGTACCAGGATCAGAAGAAAGCACTGCGGATGATGGCCTGGATGCCCTCTTTCCTGATGAAGATGGACACCTCCCCCAAGGGCATTGCCAACCTGCGCAAGATGTTCAACGCCCTCAAGAGTATTCCCTGCGTGGAAGAAGCTGTCTGCATCGAACGGCGCACCGTCCCTGCGGAGGACGGCTATGAGATTCCTGTGCGCATCTACAAGGCAAATCAGGAGGATACTGGGAAAGCCATCCTCTATTACATCCATGGCGGCGGATTCTTCGGCGGCTCTCCCGACGTGGTGGAGGAATCCGTGAAAATGTTCGTGGCAAAGAGCGGCTTGTGCGCCGTGTCCGTGGATTACCAGCTGGCCCCGGAGAATCCCTACCCCACCGGCCACCAGGACTGCTACCAGGTGCTGAAATGGATTGGGGAAAATGCACCTTCCTTCGGCGGTGATCCGGATCATATTTTCGTGGCGGGCGACAGTGCCGGCGGCAACCTGGCCCAGTTCTGCTCTACCCGGGACCGGGAGGACGGGGGCAATCTGGTAAAGGGCCAGCTGCTGCTGTATCCGACCCTGAACATGGCGGGGGTGAAGGATGAGTTCTACCAGCCCGGCATTGAGAACTTTGAAATGGCCCCCAGTCAGCGCCGGGGTCTGACCAAGATGATCGGTATGTTTGGTGGCATGACCGAGGGGCTGGAGCCCATTCTGGGAACGAAGGATGTTAAAAATGATTACCTCAACCCCTACACCCGGGATCCGGCCAACAACCCGCCCACCTTCCTGACGGTGGGAGAGCACGATTTCCTGAAGCTGGAGACCTTGGGCTACGGCGTAAAGCTCCACCGGGCCGGGGTGGAGACAAAGATGGTGCTCTACAAGGGCTTTGGCCACGCTTACATCGACAACACCGGTGTCTATCCCCAGACCGAGGACTGCATCGACGAAATGGCGGCCTTCATCCTGGCCCACTGCCAGGGATAACAGGTTTGGGGAATTTCACGGAGTTCTGGTTTGACAGGACATAGAGAATCTATACTGCGGAGATGTTTACCAAACGGAATGCTGCACTGTCAGAAGAAATAAAGCAGCTTCAATCTTCCGAGGCTGATCTTCTTCGTCAGAGAGGGGAAGGCAATCAAAAAAGGCAGGCAGCCGCCGAGATTATACCCACTACCCAGCATATTCTGGACAGCTATTCGATGCTGCCAACGGAAGAGAAGAATCGGCTGTGGAAGCTGGTCATGAAAAAGGCTACGGTGTACCGTTCATCCGATGACAAACTGACGGTCAATATCTATCCCAACCTGCCGCAATAAAACGCTGTCAATACGCGGGCAATACCATCCCTTTCAAGAAAAAGAGCGTATATCTATCGACTATTGTCCCCTTCCATGATATAATACGGGAAAAATTCATGGAAGGGGGCGTTTTGTGTGCCTGAACAGGTGAAAAAAACGCCATGCAGTGTGGGTCTGCTGGCCCATGTGGATGCCGGCAAGACCACCTTGTCGGAAGCGCTGCTGTATGTCAGCGGCGCCCGGCGAACCTTGGGCCGGGTGGACCACCGGGATTCCTGGCTGGATATCCACAATCTGGAACGGGCCCGGGGAATCACCATTTTTTCCAAGCAGGCTCTGCTGGAAACCGGTCACCGCGATGTGACCATCGTGGACACCCCCGGCCATGTGGATTTTTCCGCTGAAGCAGAGCGGATTCTGCCCATTCTGGATTGCGCCGTACTGGTCATCAGCGGCACTGACGGCATCCAGGCCCATACCCTGACCCTCTGGCGGCTGCTGGAACGCTATCAGGTGCCCACTTTCCTGTTTGTCAACAAAATGGACCTGCCGGGTCTGGAAAAAGAGAAACTGATGGAGCAGCTGCAGAGCCAGCAGAGCCCCGGCTGCGTTGATTTTGGCATGGATGCCGAGGCCATCGCGGAAGCAGCCGCCATGTGCGATGAGGCCTTGCTGGAAAACTACCTGGAAACGGGGGAGGTGACGGAAGGAAACCTCCGGGGTCTCATTGCCAAACGAAAGCTGTTTCCCTGCTGCTTCGGCTCTGCCCTGAAACTGACGGGCATCGAACAGCTGTTGGACCTGCTGGACCGGCTGGCGCCGCAGCAGGAATATCCGGCAGAATTCGGAGCACGGGTCTATAAAATCTCCCGGGACCCCCAGGGAAACCGGCTGACCTGGCTGAAGCTCACCGGCGGAAGCCTGAAAACCCGGGCCGTCGTGCGTTATGTAAACCGGGATGGCGCGGATCGGGAAGAGAAAATCGTGCAGCTGCGCCGTTACTCTGCTGACAGGTTCACGGCCCCGGAAGAAGCCTATGCCGGCCAGCTGACGGCAGTCACCGGTCTGACGGAAACCTATATCGGTCAGGGGTTGGGGGCGGAGAAGGATGCCCCGGCGCCCACCCTGGAGCCTGTCATGACCTACCGGGTGGCGCTGCCCAAGGGGGCAGATCCGGCGGTTGTATGGCCCAAGCTGCGGCAGCTGGAAGAGGAGGACCCCCAGCTCCATCTGGTCCAGGCGGGTTCCGTGATTCAGGTGCAGATCATGGGCAAGGTCCAGCTGGAAATTTTCCGGGCGCTGGTACAGCAGCGGTTTCATCTGGACGTCACCCTAGAGGATCCCCGGATTTTCTACAAGGAGACCATCATGGATACGGTGGAGGGCGTGGGCCACTTTGAGCCCCTGCGGCATTACGCCGAGTGCCATCTCCTGCTGGAACCGCTGCAACAGGGCAGTGGCCTGATTTTTGACACAGTTTGTCCCGCGGATGTGCTGAACATCCAGTATCAGAATCTGATTCTGACCCACCTGATGGAAAAGGTCCATCGGGGCGTCCTCATCGGCGCCCCCATCACCGATATGAAGATCACCCTGCTGGTGGGCAAAGCCCATCTGAAGCACACCGAGGGCGGTGATTTCCGGCAGGCCACCTACCGGGCAGTGCGGCAGGGTCTGATGCAGGCGGAATCCCGGCTTCTGGAGCCATGGTATGATTTCGTGCTGACCTGTCCCACCGAGCAGATCGGCCGGGCCATTACCGATATCCGGGCCATGGGCGGCGACTTTGACTCCCCCGAAGCGCTGGGGGCCCTGTCCACCCTGCGGGGAACCGTGCCGGCGGCGGAAATCCGGGATTATGCCGAAACCATCGCCGCTTACACCCAGGGCCGGGGTCGGCTGCAGCTTTCCCTCCGGGGCTATGCCCCCTGCCATAACCAGGCGGAGGTGGTGGCCGCGGCCGGTTATGACCCGGAAGCAGACATCGAAAACACGCCGGATTCCGTATTCTGCGCCCATGGCGCCGGCTTCAATGTGAAATGGGATCAGGTGAAGGATTATATGCATCTGGAAAGCGGTCTGAAGGAAGAAAAGGCGCCTCAGATCATTACGAAGAATCTCTCCCGGGCAGATGAACTGGAATTGGAAAAAATCATGGAACGGGAGTTTGGCGCCATCCGCCGTCCCGTCTATCAGGTGAAGGCGGAAAACCGCCCCGCCACGGAAGAGATCACCATCCGCCCCCTGAAGCAGAAATATATCATTGTGGATGGCTACAACATGATTTTCTCCTGGTCGGATCTGAACGAACTGGCCCGGAGCGACATTGATGCGGCCCGCCGGAAGCTCTGCGATGATCTGTCCAGCTTTGCCGGCTTTACCAAGTGCCGTCTGCTGGTGGTGTTCGACGGCTACAAGCTGAAGGGGAATCCCGGCGAAAAAAGTCAGTTCCACAACATCCAGGTGGTGTATACCAAAGAGGGGCAGACCGCCGATGCCTACATCGAGTCGCTGGCGGCGGAAATCGGCAGCAACTATGCCGTCCGGGTGGCCAGTTCCGACTCCCTGGTGCAGATCAGTTCCTTCCGCAGCGGTGTGCTGCGCATGTCCGCCCGGGAGCTGATGGAGGAGGTTGAAACCGCCCGGAAAGAGATGGGAAAGCATTTTTCCAAATAAATTTGCATCAATTTACAGTTTTTCTTTGAATTTGCTCTTCCATTTTGGTGATTTTTGCTGTATAATCATTCTATTCTATATATAGGAGGGCACGAATTTGAGCCAAACACCAAAAACCAATGATCCCAAGCTGGATGCCTATTTGGAAAAGGCCGCCATCCACGACAGCCGCTCCGAGCATATTTTTCGCCGGATTCTGCATATTCTGGAGCGATTCATTGCGGCCATTACCCTGCTCGCGCTGGTGGGCGCTCTGGCCATGGAAATCTGGCATATGATTTCCGGCGGTGCTGCCTATTTCTCCGATGTGAACAATATGCTGCATCATCTGCTGCTGATTGTGGTCGGCCTGGAGTTCGTCCGTATGCTGATTGACACCAACCCTTCCAACATTCTGGAAGTGCTGACCGTGGCTATTACCCGCCATGTGGTGCTGACCCACGACGATCCTCTGAGCAATGTGGCCTGCATTGCCTGTATTGCCGGCCTGTTTGCCATCCGCCGTTTCCTGATCCGCCGCAGCGAACTGAAAACAGAACTGGTTGAATGGGAGTAATGTTCCGGCAGAAACAGCAGAAGGCGGGATCAAGCCCGTCCTGCAAGGGTATGCCTGACAGGAGGATTGCCATGTCCCTGGAACTGGAAATTCAAAAAATAATTGAAGACGCCTTCGCCGCCCTGGACCGGCCGGATCTGATCCGTACCCCTCTGGTGGCCTTCTCCTCAGCCCGGGATCCCCGGTTTGAGGAATTGAAAGAAAAAATCGGTCCCTGGCATGGTCTGCCCCAGGACTTTTTGCCGGAGGCGGAGTCTGTCATCAGCTACTTCATCCCCTTCACCCGGGATGTTGCCCTGGGCCCCAAACGGGAGCCGGATGGCTGTCCGGTGTGGTGCGAAGCTTACATCACCATCAACGCCCATTTCGCCAAAGTGAATCAGGCGGTGATCGACTATCTGGTCAGCCAGGGCTACAAGGCGGATTCCATCCGCACGCCCCGGGCCTATGACCCGGAGACCTTCCGGGCACCCTGGTCCCACCGCAGCGCCGCCGTCATCGCCGGCCTTGCAACTCTGGGTGCCAACAACCTTGCCATCACCGACAAGGGAAGCGGCGGCCGGTTCTGCAGCGTGCTGACTTCTGCCAAACTGGAGCCGACCCGGACTGCACCCAGGAGAAAATGCCCCTATTTTGTGGACGGCAGCTGCGGCCTGTGCATCAAGGCCTGCCCGGTGGGGGCACTGACGGAGTATGGCACCAACAAGGCCCTGTGTCAGGAAGAGCTGAACCGGAACCCCGAGCGTCTGAAAAAGAAAGGGGCCACCGCCTATGTGGCCGACATCTGCGGCAAATGCCTCAGCGCCTGCCCGCTGGTGTATCTGGAGTGAGAAAAACCGTGTGACGAATGTCACACGGTTTTTGTGCTTCATTTCTGCCGGGGGGATGGGGCGCCGGCTTTGGCGGAGTTCAGGCCGGCCATCAGCAGGCAGGCCCATAAAAACAGGCTCAGGGCCCAATGGCCGCTGGCAATCATGGGGGTGGACACCACCACCAGAATATAATGCAATATGTTGCCCAGGGTCTCGCTGCCCACGGCCAGGACAAAGTTCAGAATCAAGGTTACCAGCGTGACACCCAGCGACAGGGCGGAAAGATTGCGGATCAGCAAAACATCCTCCCGCTGCCCCCGCCAGAGCACAATGGCCGGCGGAATGAAAAAGCAAACCGACGATACCGTCATCAGGGTTTTCAGCGCACCCTGGGGATCGGGCACAAAGCCCTGGATGGCGCAGAGCACAAACAGACCGCCCCACAGGACGAACAGGCCTCGCTGCTTCATGGAAAGCTCCTTTCAAATGATTGTTTTTCCATTCTACTCTATTTTGGCTCCCCTTGCAAGAGGTGGATCCTGTCGAAGACCGGGACATCCAAAAAAAGCTGGACAGTGGAGACTAGATCTGCTATAATAAGGAAATAATGAATGGAAAGGGAGTGTATTCCCCATGAAATGTCCATTTTGCGGAGACCAGGACAGCAAGGTTGTGGATTCCCGCCACAGCGAAGACGGCCTGAGCATCCGCCGCCGTCGGGAATGTATGGGCTGTCAGCGCCGGTTTACCACCTATGAGATTGTGGAAAGCCTGCCGATCATTGTCGTCAAGCGGGATGGCTCCCGCCAGAACTTCGACCGCAACAAGATCATCAACAGCATGATCCGGGCCTTTGACAAGCGCCGGGTGGATGTGACCGTTCTGGATCGGATTACCACGGAAATTGAGCAGACCATTCAGAATACCCTGGAGCGGGAAATTACCACGGATAAACTGGGCGAAATGGTCATGGAGAAGCTGAAACCCATTGACGAGGTCGCCTATATCCGCTTCGCATCCATCTACCACCGGTATCAGGATGCAGGCAGCTTTATGCGGGAGATCAGCAAATTCCTGGAGGAAAAATAAATGAGCACCGACCCTACCACCATTCTGGGTTCCACTGCCGTCACCGAACCGGCTCTGGACATTGAATCCATCAAGGAGATGATGGATGCCTTCGATCCGGCCGCGCTGCTGCCGGAGCTGGAGGATATTTTCTCTGTTCTTGTCACCGTTTGCCAGATTGCCGTTCTGATAGGCCCCATTCTTCTGCTTGGCCTGGGCGTGGCATACCTTCTGCTGTCTCCCCGGGAAGCCAACCACTATTTTGGCTACCGGTGCTATTTCGGCATGGGCAGCGTGGAAGCCTGGCGGTTTACCCAGCGCCTGGCCGGCGTTGTTCTGGGCGTGTTGGGCCTGATTCTCACCGGCGTGATGCTGCTGATGAGCATGGGCTTTTCCGGTATGGACCCCATGGCAATGGTGTGGCGGGCCTTCTGGTGCCTGATCTGGCAGGCCGTGCTGGCGCTTCTTGCCAATCTGGGCATCTGGATTGCCGCCGCCTGGCGGTTTGATGCCAAGGGCAATTACCGCCGGAAGAAACGTCAGAAATAAAGCCCTTGAGCAGGCGCTGCAAACGCAGTGCCTGCTCTTTTTGTGAGGTTTTCCCGGATGTTTTCCACCATTTTCCCCCAATCGAGCATTTTAATTTTTCTTGAATTCTTTCTCCGGGGGTGGAAAGTTTCATTTAGTTGTGTTATAATGCGCCTAAGTATACCATAATGGAGAGAAGTATATGATAGAACTACTGGCCCCGGCCGGTTCCATGGATGCCCTGCGGGCCGCGGTGCAGAATGGAGCCAACGCCGTTTATCTGGGCTGCGGCCCCTTTAACGCACGGCAAAGTGCAAAGAATTTTACCCCCCAGACCTTAAAAGACGCGGTCAAGTACTGCCACATTCGCGGCGTGGACGTTCACCTGACCTTAAATACCCTGGTTTCCGACAAGGAAATCCCCCAACTCACCGAAATGATCCGCCATGCGGCAAGCTGCTGCGTGGATGCGTTCATTGTTCAGGATCTGGGCGTGGTGCAGCTGTGCCGCCAGATCGCGCCCCACATTGCCATCCATGGCTCCACCCAAATGACCGTCCACAGCCTGCCCGGTGTGCAGTTCTGCGCCGCCATGGGCATGAAGCGGGTGGTGCTGAGCCGGGAACTGAGCCGGGAAGAAATCCGGTATATCTGTGCCCATTCCCCCATTGAGATTGAAGTTTTTGCCCACGGCGCTCTGTGTATGTGCTATTCCGGCCAGTGCTATATGTCCGCCATGATCGGCGGCCGGTCCGGCAACCGGGGCCGCTGTGCCCAGCCCTGCCGTCAGAGCTATGGTTACCACCACTGGGAGAATAAATACCCCCTGAGCCTGAAGGACAACTGCCTGGTGCACTACCTGCAGGAGCTGGAAGAAATGGGCGTGGCCTCCATCAAGCTGGAAGGCCGCATGAAGAAACCGGAGTATGTGGCCACCGTCACCGCAGTCTACCGCAAGGCCCTGGATGAGAATCAGGTCACGGACAGCATGATGGATGCCCTCATGACCGCTTTTAACCGGCAGGGCTTCACCGACGGCTACTATACCCATCGAATCAACCGAAAAATGTTCGGCGTCCGGGAGGATACCAAAGAAGATCCCCAGTGGCTCCAGGCTGCCCGGAATTCCTATGAAGCCGGCGAAACCCAGCTGGTGGACATTGCCTTTCGGGGCGTCGTCAGCGTGGACGGCAGTTCTCTGACGGCGGTGGATCCGGAAGGCCGGACCTGCACCGTGGAAGGCCCCATGCCGGAGCTGGCCCGGAATGTGCCCCTGACCGGCCAGGCCCTGGCCCAGCGCATTGCCAAAACCGGCGGTACGCCCTACCGCTGCGTGGAAGTTCGGACCCATGTGGATCCCGGCCTCACCATCTCCGCCGCTGCCATCAATGCCATGCGCCGGGATGCGTTAAATCAGCTGACGGCCATCCGGGCTCGCCGGGAGGACTTTCCCATCCGCCGTCCTGCCCCCATTGCCAATCATAAGGGCCCCAAGGGCATTCCCGGCCTGACCATCCAGGTTACCACCCGGGAACAGCTGACGCCCAAGCTGGTCAACACCGAATCCACCATGCTGTATGTGCCCATCCACCTGCTCATGGAGGACAGCCACCTGCTGCAGGTGCTGGCCCGCCGGGGCCGGGTGGCAGCCGTGCTGCCCCGGATTGTGCACGATGGGGAGCTGCCCAAGCTGCAGCACGACATGACAGTCCTCAAGGAGCTGGGCATCCGGGATGTGCTGGTGGGGAATCTGGGCCTTCTGATTCCTGCCAAAGAAGCCGGTATGCGAATCCATGGGGATTTTGGCCTGAACATCTTCAACTCCGCAGCCATGAATGTGCTACGGGAGCTGGGACTGGCCTCTGCCACCGCCAGCTTTGAAATGACCCTGCCCCAGATCAGGGATATGAGCAAGGGTGTGAACACTGAGCTCATCGCCTATGGACGCCTGCCCCTGATGGTGACAGAGCATTGCCTGATGAAGAACCGCACCGGTGCGTGCAGCTGCCAGAACAGCAGCACCAAGCTGACCGATAAGACCGGTGCCGAATTCCCCATCATCAAAGACGGAAATACCTGCCGCAGCGTGCTGCTCAACGGCAAGAAGCTCAACTGGCTGGACCGGCAGAACGACCTGGGCAAACTGGGCCTGTGGGCCATCCGGCTCTGCTTCACCACGGAAAACACCCGGGAAGTGGACCGGGTTCTGGGGGACTATCTGGATCCCCAGCCCTTTGATCCCGGCGCCTGCACCCGGGGACTGTACCTGCGGGGTCTGGAATAACGGGGAGAATCATCTCTTCCCATTCGGTTTATATAAGAAAGCAAAATAGTTATTTTCAACAGGATTCCTCTGTTTTGAAAGGATATGGATATGCAACTGATTCTCGCCTCTGCGTCCCCCCGGCGGCAGGAGCTGCTGAAGCTCTTCAATATTCCCTTTTGTGTTCGGGTGGCGGATATTGACGAAACCATGGACCCTGCCGAGGCCCCCTTCACCGAGGTCGGCCGGGTCAGCCGGCTGAAAGCCCTGGCCGTTGCCCGCAATGAGGACGATGTCATCATCGCCGCCGACACCATTGTGGTCTGTGAAGGCCGGGTCCTGGGCAAACCCCACAGCAAAGCCGAAGCCGTGGAGATGCTCCGGCTGCTGTCCGGCCGGGACCATCAGGTCATGACCGGCTGCACCGTTTTGCGGGGTCAGACTTGTGAAACCTTTACGGAGGTGACGGATCTGCACTTCCGCCCTCTGACGCAGAATGAAATCATCCGGTATGTGGAAAGCGGCGAGCCCATGGACAAGGCCGGCGCTTACGGCATCCAGGGTGGCGCCGCCCTGTTCTGTGAGCGGATTGTGGGCGATTACTATAACGTCATGGGCCTGCCGGTGTGCCGTCTGGGCCAGCTCCTCCGGACCATGGTGCCGGAAATCATGGAGGATTGATACCAATGAGAAATTTATTCAATGCCAAGATCAGAATTATCCTGGTTATTGCCGCGCTGATCACGGCGGGTCTGGCGATTTTGAACAGCGTGGGTCTGGTGATTCTTCCCACCACCCTGACCCAGGGTCTTATGGCTCCCATCCGGGCTGTGGGCACTGCCCTGACCAACACCGCCGAGCTGTATTACAGCTATATGTTCCAGTATGAAGCCCTGGCGGCGGAAAACGCGGAACTGAAAAAAGACATCGCCAACATGGAGGACGTGGCCCGCCAGGCAGACTCCGTCAACCGTGAAAATGCCCGTCTGCGGGGCCTGCTGAATCTGAAGGCCGCCAATGAAGATTACGATATGGTGGATGCTTACATCATCGGCTGGAACTCCACCGACTGGAACTCCACCCTGACCATCAACCGGGGCACCACCGCCGGTATCAAGCCCAATATGTGTGCCGTCACCGAAAACGGCCAGGTGGTTGGACTGGTGACGGAAGCCGGTCCCAACTACGCCGTGGTCAAGACGGTTCTGGACTCCACCCTGGAAATTTCCGGCACCATTTCCGTGTCCGGCTACAACGGCATGGTCAGCGGCGGCTACATTGACGGCCACGAGACCCTGCTGAAAATGTCCTACTTGCCCTCCTCCGCCATCATCCGCAACACCGACCAGGTGGTGACCTCCGGTTCCACCGTGTATCCCCGGGGCCTGATCATCGGCAACGTCGTGGATGCCGGCTTCGAGGAGACCGGCGTGGCCAAGTTTGCCCTGCTGAAGCCTGCCGCGGAGATCAACACCCTGGAGCAGATCTTCATCATCACCGAATACACCACCGAGGCAGGCTCCACTGCCGCCGGGGAAGCCACCACCGAAACCACTGAACCCAATGCCGCGGGAACATCCGCCGATTAAGGAGTACCATGCCGAGTCAACGTAATCAAAATCAAAGACGGCCCTCCCAGGCTGGCGCGGCCCGCTCCCGCCAGAGATCCCAACAGGGTGCCCGGCAGCAGAGCACCCGGCAGCGGACCCGGAGAAGGCCACCCAAAAAGACCGGACTGGATCTGAGCCGTCTGTTTTACCGGGCGCCCAAAGCTGATTTTAAGCCGGACAGCACAGACAGTGGACTGCTGAAAAAGCTCTATATGACCCAGCTGCAGCGGGACCGGTGGCTGAAATGGCTGCTGTATGTTGCGGTGCTTGTGGGCCTGTGCATGATCCAGGACGTGATCATGAGCCGGGTGAGCATTTTCGGCGGCACCACCGACCTGGCGGTATGCGCCATTTTGCTGATCACCGTGATCGAGGGTACCGAGGTGGGCAGCATTTTCGTGCTGATTGCCTCCTGCCTGTTCTATTTTTCCGGGTCATCTCCCGGACCTGCCTCTGTGGCCCTGCTGTGCTTTCTGGGCATTGGCGCCTGCCTGTTCCGGCAGATGTACTGGCATCGGAACCGGGGATCCATTGTGCTGTGCGCCGGCTTGGCCCTGATGGGCTATGAACTGGGGAACTTTGCTGTGAGCATTTTCATGGAACTGACCCGCTGGGATCGGATCGGCCGTGTGGTGGTCACGGGTCTGCTGAGCATTGCCGTGATGATTCCCCTTTACTCGCTGATTAACCGTATCGGACAAATTGGAGGAAATACATGGAAAGAATAAGCCGGTTTCGTTCGATGATTTTGCTGCTGCTGTTTTCTTTTGTGTTGGTGCTGTATGCCGGAAGACTGTTCTTCCTGCAGATCATCGACACGGATGGCAACACGGATAACACCGCAACCTATACCACTCTGACCACCGTTCGTGCTGCCCGGGGCGACCTTCTGGACCGCAACGGCAACGTGCTGGTGGGCAACCGGGCATCCTATGACCTGGTGTTCAACCACTATGTGATCAAGTCCGCCGACAACCGGAATGAATACCTGTACCGTCTGGTGGAAAAGTGCAATGAATTGGGCGTGGAGTACCTGGACCACTTCCCGGTTACCAAGACCCGGCCCTTTGTGTATACTCTGGATGAATACAACACCTCCTGGCGAGGCTATTTCCAGAATTTTATGCTGGACCGGGGCCTGGACTCGGATATTTCCGCGCCGCTGCTCATTGAAAAACTCCGGGACCGGTATGGAATCCCCGATGAGTGGGATGAGGAAATGGCCCGGGCCGTGGTGGGCATCCGCTACGAGTTCGACCTGCGCGGCGTTACTTACCTGCCCACCTATACGTTCATGGAGGACGTTTCCGATGAACACCTCAGCGCCATTCTGGAGCTGAATACCCCCGGCCTCATGGTGGAATCCTCCACCGTCCGGGAATATCACACCGACTATGCGGCCCATATCCTGGGCTATGTGGGCGGCATGGACGCCGCCGACTGGGAAAAGTACAGCAAAGAGGGCTACTCCATGGATGCCTACATTGGCCAGTCCGGCTTTGAGGAAGCCTTTGAAGAATACCTCCATGGCATCGACGGAACCCGTGTGGACGTGGTTTCCAGGGACGGTACCATCATGAAGCAGTACTATGCCAACATCTATGATGACGATGGCAATATCATCGGCCAGAAAACCCCTGTGGCCGGCAACAACGTGGAAACCACCATCGATCTGGATCTGCAGATTGCCACGGAGGATGCCCTGAAACAGGTCATGGAGGACATCAAAAACCCGGAGAAAAACCAGACCGTGGGCGATACCCAGGGCCTGGACGCGGAAGGCGCCGCCGCCATTGTCATGGATGTGAAAACCGGCGAAATCCTGGCCTGTGCCAGCTATCCCACCTACCAGCTGTCCACCATGAACGAGAAATGGGCGGAGATTGAAGCGGACCCGGATAAGCCCTTCTTCAACCGTGCCTTCGGCGCCACCTACGCCCCCGGTTCCACCTTCAAAATGGTCACCCTCACCGCCGCCATGAACAACAAAAACAGCGAAGGCGAGCTCCTTCTGAAGCCCGGTGAGACCATCGTGGCCAAGGGTGTCTGGACCACCTGGCCAGGCTTTGCCCCCACCTGCATGATCTGGTCTCCCCAGACGCCTTATACCCACGGTGAGCTGACCCCGGAGAACGCTTTGAAGGTATCCTGCAACTACTTCTTCTATGAGCTTGCCAGTCGTATGACCATCGAAATGCTGGATGAAACCTCCAAAGCCTACGGCCTGGGCGAGCCCACCGGCATCGAGCTGACGGAAAAGGTGGGCTGGCGCGCCAACCCGGAAAGTAAGAAAGCATCCTATTCCACCGCGGTCAACCAGCAATGGTCCGGTGGTGACCGTGTTCTGGCCGGCATCGGCCAGTCCGAGAACCGGTTCACCCCGCTGCAGCTGTGTGTTTATGCCTCCACCCTGGCCAACAAGGGTACCCGCATGAAGGCCACTTTCTTAAACCGCGTGGTTTCCTCGGACTACCGGACGCTGGTTCTGGATCAGGAGCCTCAGGTGGTCAGCACCATGGAAGATGTTTCCTGGCTGACCTGGGAAACCATCTTCACCGGTATGCGCAAGGTTGTCATTGAAAACGGCGGCACGGCCGACGATTTCCTGGGCGGTTTCAACGATGCCAACAATTCGGATCTGAAGTGGCCCATGGACGGTGTCCGCTGGCCCCTGGCCAACGAGGTAACCGTTTACGCCAAGACCGGTACCGCAGAGCACTCCTCCGGCGGTTCTGACCATGCTGCCTTTATCTGCTTTGCCCGCCGCAACGAGGTGGCGGAGCCCGAGGTGGCTGTGGCCATCTTCGGTGAAAAGGCCGCCCACGGCAGCTGGCTGGCACCGGCAGCGGAAGATATTCTGGAAGCCTATTTTGAGCGGGTGTCCGCCAGCACGGTGTATACCTACGAAAATAAGGTTGGCTAACATCCAAAAACCCGGACGTATTTGATACGTTCGGGTTTTTTGTTCCTGCCCTGATCAGGAATTCCCCGGAAACAGAGCGTGCTTTCAAAAATGCAGTTCTAAGCATCAGCCGGGGGGAATTTACAGTAAACCTCTCCCGGTTTCAGCCGGACTTTGCGAATTCGGGCAAGCTCCGACACGGTGACAAACCGGTACCCCTGGCGCTGTAATTCGTCCACAATATCCAGAGCGGCCCGGACAGAACTGCTGGACATATCGTGCAGCAGCACGATGTCCCCGTCCTGAACCCGTTTCAGCACCGCCTGTTCAACGGATTCCACATTTTTTGTGGCCCAGTCCCGGGGATCCACCGACCAGCTGAGAATGGCCAGCTGCCGGGCTTCGGCTACCTGCCGGACCCCATCGGTGACAATGCCTCCCGGCGGCCGAAAAAACACCGGCTCACAGTCCTCCGGCAGCAGCGCCTTCGAATCGATCAGCTCCTGACCAATGGCCCGGCGGCTCATATTCCGCATGGAGCTATGGGAGAACCCGTGGTAGCCGATTTCGTGGCCTTCGGCGTGGATACGCTCCACCAGCTCCGGATACTGCTCCATGCGGTAACCGCACAGCAGAAAGGTGGCGCGGACCCCCCGAAGCGCCAGGCCATCCAGCAGGGTCCGGGTGTATTTGCCGGAGGGCCCATCGTCAAAGGTCAGGGCCACATACCGCTTTGATTCCGCTGCCCGGACCGGCAGCGCCAGCATGCTCAAAATCATCAGTGCCGCCATCATCCGGCGCATAGAGATCACATCCAATCTTCATTCGCGTTTTTGTTTGTCGTTTGCTATCGCACGTTCACCTGACCGGGAATCCTGCTGTCATCCTCGGTTCGCAATGGGGATTTCCCGGCTGCTTTCGTATTTTATTTGACGTAGCGCAAAAAATAGGGTATGATATAAGGTAGGAAAAAAGGAGGTGCAGCAGATGCAGCTTATGTGCCCCATTTGCGGGGAAGCATTGACCCGGCAGGAAAAAACCTATTGCTGTCCAAACCGGCATGGATTTGATGTGGCCAGACAGGGTTATGTGAATCTGCTCACCGTTCAGCAAAAGCACTCCCTGGCCCCCGGAGATACCCGGGAACAGGTGCTGTCCCGCCGGGCGTTTCTGGAAGCAGGCTTCTATGCCCCCATTGCCCAGGCCCTGATTGACACCGCAAAAAAATACAACCTGTCCGGGGAACTGCTGGATATCGGCTGCGGGGAAGGCTATTACTCTGCCGGGCTCAGCGTCGCGCTGGGGCTGTCTCTGACGGGTCTGGATATCTCCAAGGAAGCAGTTCGCTGTGCCGCCGCCAGGTATAAATCCGCTCTTTGGCTCTGCGCCACCGCGGCCCACATCCCGGTGCCCGGGGAAAGCGCGGACCTGCTCACCAGTCTTTTTGCCCTGACGCTGCCGGAGGAATTCCATCGGGTGCTGAAGCCGGGCGGATTGTACTTTCAGGTGCTGGCCGCGGAGGATCATCTGCTGGGACTCAAATCCATCATTTATGACCAGCTGCACCATAAGCAGAAGGATACGACACCTGAGCTTCCAGGGTTTGAACGGTTGGAATCCATTCCCATTCGGTTCTCCTTTTCGGTGGAGGGGGAACAGATCCAAAATCTTTTCTCCATGACCCCCCATGTGTTCCGCATCGGCAAAGAAGGCGCTGCCCGTCTGGCAGAACAGACCCATCTGACGGACACCGCCAGCTGCGTGCTGAATGTGTTCCGACGCCTTTAAATTGCCCTGGGAAATCCGGATCTATGTCTGGAAAAATGTCGAATAAATAGGAGCATTTTTATGCTGAATCAATTACAGGCAGTTGTCCATAAATTTGAAGAACTATGTTTTAAATCCGAGCAGCCGGATTTCTACGCCGACCCTAAAAAGGCGGCCAAACTGCTGCGGGAAAAAAATGACCTGGAACCCATTGTGGAAGCCTTCCAGGCATACCGGCAGGCGGAGCAGGATATGCGGGATGCCGAGGAACTCATGAGCGATCCGGAAATGAAGGAGCTGTGTCAGGAAACCTATGCCGCCGCCAAGCAGCAAAAGGAAGCCCTTTATGAAAAACTGCAGATTCTGCTGCTGCCCAAGGATCCCAATGACGAAAAAAGCGTCATTGTGGAGATCCGTGGCGGCGTGGGCGGCGAGGAAAGCGCCCTGTTTGCCCACAGCCTGTTCCGGATGTACTCCATGTATGCCGCTTCCAAGGGCTGGAGCATTGAGCTGCTGAACTACAATGAAACCGAATTGGGCGGCGTCAAGGAAGCGGACTTCGTGATCAATGGCCGGGGGGCCTACTCCCGGATGAAGTACGAATCCGGCGTCCACCGGGTCCAGCGGGTGCCGGAAACCGAATCCGGCGGCCGGGTCCATACCTCCACCGCCACGGTAGCCGTGCTTCCCGAGATGGAAGAGGTGGACGTCCAGATTAACCCCGCCGACATTGAAATGCAGGTCTACCGGGCCTCCGGCGCCGGCGGTCAGCACGTCAACAAAACCTCCTCTGCCGTCCGGCTGATCCACAAGCCCAGCGGCATTGTGGTTGCCTGCCAGGAGGAGCGGAGCCAGCTGCAAAACCGGGAAAAGTGTATGCGGATGCTGGCTTCCAAGCTCTATGAGATCGAGCAGGAGAAGCTTTCCTCTGAAGTCACCGGTATGCGCCGCAGCCAGGTGGGCACCGGTATGCGCAACGAACGCATCCGCACCTATAATTTCCCCCAGGGCCGGGTCACCGACCACCGGGTGGGATTGACGCTCTACCGCATCGATTCCATCATGGACGGAGACATCGACGAGATCATCAACGCATTGGCCACCGCCGACCAGGCGGAAAAGCTGAAAAACGCTAAATAAAAAGCCTTTCCCCAGGCTTTTCTCAGAAGCATCGGATACAGAGGTCAACTTTATGATTTATACAACCCACTCTCCCGCCGAAACCGAGGCCATTGGTTTTGCCCTGGGAGAAAGAATAAAACCCGGCGCCGTCATTGCCTACCGGGGCGACCTGGGTGCCGGCAAGACCGCCTTCACCAGAGGATTGGCTCGGGGCCTGGGCAGCACCGAACTGGTCACCAGCCCCACTTATACCATTGTCAACGAATATCTGGGCGGCAGATTGCCCCTGTTCCATTTTGACATGTACCGCCTGGCCTCCAGCGATGACCTGTGGGACATCGGCTGGGAGGACTACCTGGACCGGGGCGGCGTCTGCGCCGTGGAATGGAGCGAAAATGTGGCGGATGCACTGGAACATCCCATTTCCGTCACCATCGAAAAGCTGGGAGGGGACGCCCGGCGTATTACCATTGAGGGAGGGGAAAGCCTTGCTGATCTTAGCCTTTGAAACCACCGCCAAGGCAGGCTCCGTGGCCTTGCTGGATGACAGCAAGCTGCTGGGAGAAAGCTACCAGAATACCGGCCTGACCCACAGCCAGACATTGATGGTGATGGCGGAAGACCTCTTAAAGCAAAGCGGCAAAACCATGGCGGATGTCACCGCGGTGGCGGTGGCCGGCGGCCCCGGCTCCTTTACCGGCGTCCGCATTGGCGTGGCCGCAGCCAAGGGCCTTGCCTGGGGCGGCCAGCTGCCCTGCTATGGGGTGTCTACCCTGGAATCCATGGCCCTGACCCTGGGCGCCTACCAGGGCTATGTGTGCCCTGTGATGGATGCCCGGCGGAATCAGGTCTATAATGCGCTGTTTTATGTAAACCACGGAAAGCTGGAACGGCGGAAAGAAGACCGTGCCATTGCCCTTTCCGATTTGGCAGAAGAGCTGAAAGAACTGACCGAACCCATCTTCCTGGTGGGCGACGGCAGCAATCTGACCTTCCATACTTTAAAAGACTCCGTTCCCGGCCTGGTGCTGCCCCCGGAACACCGGATGCATCAGCGGGCCTCCGGCGTGGCCCTGGCCGCTGCCCAAAGGATTGCCGCCGGGGAACCCGGTGACGGCGCCGCCCTGTCTCCCAACTACCTGCGGTTAAGTCAGGCAGAGCGGGAACGGATGGAAAAAATGAATCATACTGAAAAAGTATAAAGGAGATAATTTCTATGGCAAACGTACATGTTCTCGATCATCCCCTGATCCAGCACAAGCTGGCCGTCCTGCGCAACAAGAACACCTCCGTGAAGGAATTCCGGGAGCTGGTCAATGAGATTTCCGGCCTGATGTGCTACGAGGCCACCCGGAATCTGCCTACCATGGACGTGGAAGTGGAGACGCCTGTGGCAACCGCCCATTGCAAGATGCTCTCCGGTAAGAAGCTGGCCATCGTTCCCATCCTGCGGGCAGGTCTCGGCATGGTGGATGCCATGGTGGATTTGATTCCCTCTGCCAAGATCGGTCACATCGGTCTGTACCGGGATCCTGAGACCCATGAGCCTGTGGAATATTACTGTAAGCTCCCTGAGGACATCGAAAATCGTCAGGTCTTTGTGGTGGACCCCATGCTGGCCACCGGCGGCAGCGCTGTGGCCGCCATCGATTTTCTGAAGAAGCGGGGCTGCAAGAACATCATCATGATGAACATCATCGGCTGCCCTGAGGGCATCCAGCGGGTCCAGGAAGTCCATCCCGATGTGGAGATGTATCTGGCGGCCTGCGACGAAAAGCTGAATGACCATGCCTACATCGTCCCCGGCCTGGGCGATGCCGGCGACCGGATCTTCGGCACCAAGTAACAGAACAAATGCAGGGATATCTGATTGTCCGATTCTTAAAAAAGATGGCTTTGTTTTCATAATCAATGAAAATACCGCAGGATTTTTCCTGCGGTATTTATTTATTGGTATTTTCTTTTTTTCAGCAACAGCAACAGTCCTGCCAGGGAGCCGAACGTAGCAAGCAGGGGGACGGCGATCAGTCTGTCGCCGGTTAAGGCGTTCTGCCCGGGCAGAATCCGGGGCGGCACATAGACCACTTCCTCGCAGTTCCGGACCCGGATGACTGCGTCGCCGTATTCATCCACATACAGCAGGCCCATGGCCCGGACAGTCCTTCCCTTGCGGATGCTTTTGTGCAGCTCGTTTTCTCCGTCGGAGCCGTTTCCGATGTAGTCTTCGATCAGAATCTGGACCCGGCGGCCGCTGTCATCTTCCAGCAGACAGCCGGACATGGTATCGTCATCCCGGCAGTAAATTTCCCGACATTTTCCTTCCACCTGGACCAGGGCACCGCCGTTTTGATCGGGATCCAGCAGTCTGCGCCAGTCTCCCTCCAGGGGTTCATACTGGTAATTATCAGCGTCCAGTACCTTCCAGCTGCTGCGCTTCAATTCCCGGTTGCCCTTTTGGGAATTGGCGAAGCCTGTGATCTCCACCGGAGTTCCTGTCTGGATGGTACCGCCGGAAAAGGGCGTTACCGCAATACCGCCGGTGTCATCCTGGAGATAGAGGGTATTGGGAAAGGTGTTGTGGGGATTGGAATTGCCGGCGGTGACATATCCCCGGACCCGGAACAGCTCGTTTTTGTCACCCGCCCGGGCCTGCTGAATGGTGCTCAGGGGAATGGCGTCCCCGCCGATGCCCAGCAGGGCCTGGGCGATGGTGCGGTTGGCGTAGGGTTCATCCCAGATGTTTTTGGATTCGGCCATGCTCTCATCCGCCAGGAAGAGACTGCCGCTGGCAAAGACCGTGCCGCCGCCGGACAGAGATTCGCAGGCCATCAGGATGGCATTACCCGGGACATCCCCGCCCAAGCCATCCCCATCCCCGTCGGAACAGGCGGTGGTGGAAAATCCTTTGATCATCCAACTGCCGCTGCCGGGATCCACGGTGGCACCGAAAAGTGCCTGAAAGACCTGGTTTTCAGACACATTGCTGCACCAGTCCAGATCCCGGTTGATGGTTTCCAAATACAACCGGTGGCTGTCGCCGCCGTTGTTGACGGTGTCCAGGGCCAGATCATCCCGGATCCGCATGGTAGCGCCGGCAGCGGCCAGAAGTCGGTTCAGCTCGGCGGCGCTATGGACGGTTTTGTCCTGACTGTCGCCCTGGCCACAGAGCACCAGACTGCCGCCATACCTGGCATAGGCGGCAACAGACTCCACAAAGGCATCGGAAAATGGCTCCGAGGGGGCGCTGATCAGGAAAAACCGGTTATTTTTCAGAATTTCTTCGGTGGCTTCCTCCTGAGAGATGGTCAGACGGATGCTTTCCTCCCTGGCCAGTTGCCGGAGTATGGTCAGTCGATCCAGTCCGGTATTTCCATGGCTGCCGTCCACCAGAATAGAGGTAATCTGCCGGGACTGATGGAAGCTGAGAACCAAATCTGCTTCATAGGTTCTGGAACTGCCTTCCAGCGTACCGGTCAGGCTGGCGCGGATCCGGGTCAGGCCGACGCGGTCACAGTTCAGGGTTATGGGCAGGGAAATGGAGGAACCGGCATCAATTTGCGCCAGTTCGCAGACAGCAATGCAGTCATTGTCCGCGAAAATCTCCAGGGAATCCACCAGAAAATCCGCCGATTCCTGGTTGTAAAGCGCCAGTGTCAGAAGGAAGTCCTGGTTTTGCTCCGGCACCGGTGTTTCACAGACAAAAGCGGCAATGCCAAGTTCTTCTTCCCCGTCCACCCAGATGGGGGCTGTCACGGCGGTGTCCCCATCAGGCTGGGTGACCCGCAGCAAATAGTAGCCTGCCTCCGGGGGAAGAGAAAAGGTCAGGGTGCCGGAGGCAGCAGCTAAGGTGTCGCTGGCCAGGACCCGCCCTTCGTTGGTAACCACTTCCACGGATCCCACCGACGCATCCGTGGGATCCCGCAGGGTGACGGAAATATCCGCGGTTTCCCCCAGATCCCGCATATCCAGCCGGGAGCCCATAAAAGCGCCCTCCATGGAATACAGGATTTCCAGGTCGGCATCCTCCGTGGCGTAGGCCCGGCACTGACCCAGTGCCTCAGCAAGGCCGTCCTCCGTCAGCGCCTGTGCATAGACCGCCGTTCGGACGGAGCTGGCGCTGCCCCAGCTGCTGTCATGGTTTGCCTGGTTGTTGGTGGGAGCCAGATGCCATCCCAGATCCAGGGCCCGGATGTAATCATCATAGGCCTGGGTTTTCCCGGAGCCAACTTCCAGCAGGGAGATTACTGCATCCGCTTTTTCGGAATAGTCAAAATCGGAGAAGGTGCCATACTGGCTGCCGGGGTGATTGAACTGGCTGACAGAACCGGGGACGGCGGCAAGGGTTTCATAGTAGTTGGAAAGGCCCCCGTCATAATTGTTGTAAGCATCCTGCTTCCAGCTTTGAAACCCGGGGGTAAAGAAGGTGCTGATGTGGCCGATTTTGTAGGATGAGGGCCAGCTCATTTCATAGCCGAAGAGACCCACGAAGGTGGCGGATGTGACTGCGGCGGCAGCGGCTTTTCCGTCGGCCCAGTCCTGGCTGATGGCGCAGGCGTCTGTGTAAATCTGGCCCAGCTCATGATTGTCGAAGGAATGACTGTGATCCGTCAGAGCGAAGAAGTCAAGCCCTTCCACCTGGGCGGCATGGGCAAAGGCCTCGGCGGGGGTGCCGACGCCGTCAGAAAGCCCGGAATGGGCGTGCAGCAGACCGAAATACAGACCCGGCCCGGAGACTGCCGCTTCTTCGGTCAGCAGTACCTCCGGTACCAATTCCTTCGGAATGGGTTCCTCCGGAGCAGATTCTTCCGGGACGGACTCTTCCGGAATAGATTCCTCCGGAACGGACTCTTTCGGAACGGATTCCTCCGGAACGGATTCCTCCGGAATGGATTCTTCCGGAACAGATTCCACCGGAACAGACTCATCGGGAATGGATTCTTCCGGCACTGATTCTACGGGTTCTTCCGAAGGCACCGGTTCTGAAAGGGCTGTTGCATCTGTCGGAGAAGGTTCACCGGCGGCTTGGGTGAGGGCCGGGAATTGGGAAAACAAAATGGAAACGGCCAGAAGCAGGGCCAGACATTGCCGGAAAAAACGAACATTCATGGGCATGCCTCCATTGTATATATTTGGTTTATCTATATCAAGTGTATCACAGAACCGGAATGAGGGCAAGGAAGATCAAACATTTTTTGTCAAAAAAGCGCATCAGACCGGAAGCAGAACCCAGATATAGAAATATCCCGCCATTGCAGCAATGGCGGGATGGGATTACACAAGATTCACAAACAGGGGAAGCACCAGAGCGGTAAGCAGGCCTGCCACCACCAGGGACAGACTGCTGACAGCGCCGGTCAAAGGACTCAGCTCATTGGCCTTGGAGGTGCCGATGACGTGACCGGCAGTGCCGAAGGCCACACCCATGGCGACCTCGTCAGTCAGATGGAAGATGCGGCAGAAGGCCGGCCCCATAATGCTGGCGAAAATACCGGTGAACACAATGGCGGCGGTGGTGACGCCGGTCATACCGCCCATCATGTCGCTGAGGACCACGCCGATGGCGGTGGTGATGGACTTGGGCAGCAGGGAAATGGTCAGAACTGGCTCAAAGCCCACCAGGATTCCGAGGAGTGCCACCATGGCCAGACAGGAAACCGCGCCGGTGGCCACGCCTACCAGAATCATGGGGAGATTTTTTTTCAGAATCTGCAGCTGCTCATACATGGGAACCGCCAGACAGACGGTGGCAGGGGTCAGCAGCCAGGAGATGCTGCCCATGCCGGCTTTGTAATCCTCCACAGACAGGCCCGTCAGGGAAATCACAACCAGAACCAGGACCACTGCCACCAGAATGGGATTCAGCAGGGGGGATTTCAGCTTCTGCTGCAATTTTTGTCCTGCCAGGAAGGCCACCAGCGTCAGAGCCACAGGCAGAATCCCGATGGAAAGAAGGTCAGTCATGACGCTTGCCTCCTTTCTTCATCAGAAATTGCGTCAGGCAGCCGCTGATGCCGAATACAAGGAAGGTGGAGGCGACCAGCAGCAGGAAAATGGGCAGCAGCTGGTGGCTAATCAGAGCCCAGTTTTCCACGATGCCCACAGCCGGGGCCACGAACATCAGTGCCATAATGGAAATCAAAAAGGTGGAGACATCTTTCACCTGTTCCACTTTGACCAGACCAAAACACAGGGCCAGGAACAGCAGCGCCAGGCCGTAGACGGAAGCGGGAATGGGCAGCGGCAGCAGCCGCTGAAGGGCTTCTCCCACCAGGGTGAAACCCAGAATGATGCAAAACTGTGACAAATATTTCATAGATGTTTTCCTGCCAGTGCGGTGCCAATGTTTTGACGGTTTTCTTCACAGAGTGCCTGATTCCGACGGAAGTACTCCTGGAACAGCATGTCCATCAGCACCAGCTGGGCCACTTTGGCCGGCACGGAGCCAAACTGGAAGGGAGACTCCGTCGAGCCGCATCGCAGCACCACATCCGCAAGCTGGGCTGCGGGGGATTTGGGGAAGCGAGTCACCAAAATGGTGGAAATGCCCCGGGCTTTGGCCAGCTCCAGCACAGCGATGCCGCTGTGGGTGGCGCCGGAATAGGAGAACAGGACGATCACATCCTGTAAATCCATGGTGGCTACGGCGGACATCTGCATGTGGGAGTCCGATACCGCGAAGAATTTGCTGGAAACGGTGGAGAACAGATGGGCCAGTTCCGTGGCAATGATCATGCTGCCGCCGGCGCCCATGCAGATCACCTTGCCTGCTGATTCAAAAAGGCTGACCGCTTTTTCAATGTCCTGGGGATTGGCCATTTCCACGGTCTGCTGGATGGCATCCCGGGAAAGCCGGGCGGCTTCCTGGCAGCGGCCGATCAGCGTATCGGAATTGATTTGATGGGTTGGAGCAAGCCCTGCGTTGGAGGTGGCCACATGCCGGGCCATTTCCAGCTTAAAAGCATTGAAGCCTTTCAGGCCAAGGCTGCGGCAGAATCGGGAAACGGTGGCCTCGGCCACATTGCACTCGTCTGCCAGCTGGGTAATGGACATGAACTGAACCTGACTGTGCTGGGACAGAACATAGTCTGCCACCTTTCGCTCAGCGGCAGAAAGCTGATAATAGGCGGCGTGGATCCGTTCGAGGATGTTGATGTACTGATCGTTCATCCGGGATCTCCTTTCTCTTTGGGTGGAGCGATCTGTCAAATGCGTCTACATTTCAGTATACCACAGGTTGGTGGCGTATTGCAACCTGCCTAAGAAAGATACTTTTTTCCAAAAGCGTGACAGAATGAAAATAATATGATATAATGGCTTCACTGATATTTCGGAGGTAACGCCATGGCACGCAGTCTCTTTCACCCGGATAACCCACTGATGATTACCATCGGCCAGATCACGGATTGCATTTTCCTCAGCCTGTTCTGGCTGCTGGGATGCTTTCCGGTGCTGACAGCCGGCGCTTCCACGGCGGCGCTGTATGACGCGGTTTACCATGGCTTCCGCAAGGGGGACAGGCACTGCTGGCGGCGGTTTTTCCATGCGCTCCGGCAGAATCTGAAACCCGGTCTGCTGCCCACGGTCATTTTTCTGGCAGCGGGAACCGGCCTGGTGCGTCTTGGCGTCTGGTTCTGGAATGGCGCTGTGCTGGGCCGCTTTTCCTGGGCGGTGTTTTCCGGGGCGGCCTTTGTGCTGCTGGTGATCCTGGGAATCGGCAGCATTCTCTTCCCGCTGCTGTCCAGATTTGAGACCACCACGGCCCACCTGTTTTCCAATACCATTCGTCTGGGAATGGCAAATCTGCCCCGTACCGTGGCGTTGGGCCTGATCAACGGGGTGTGTATCTTTTTCTGTGTCCGGCTGGTGCTGCCCCTGTTCATTTTGCCGGGGCTGACGGCACTGATTTCCACCTTGTTTATCGAGCCCATGCTGAAGCCCTATATGCCCGGCGAGGAAGAGGAGGATGCTGCTCAATAGAGCGGCATCTGAGCTTGTCGAAAAACCCCTTCGGGCTTTTCCGCCAGTTTTTGCAGCCTGCTGCGCGCATAATTTGCTCGCCTGTGGCGATCAAATTCCACACTTGCAGCCTGAGAAGTGTTTTTCGTCAGGCGCATGTCCTGACAAAAAACGATTGGGATTTTATTTGCTGCTAACGCAGCAAACTCTGCGAGGCTTTTTTAACAGACTGGGATGCTGCCCAATAGAGCGGCATCTTTTTTTATTTGACCAGGTCCGGAATGCGGGCAGCCAGATTTTCTGCCAGGGTGGCATGGCCCTTGGCCGTCAGGTGCATATAGTCAACCTTGTTGAATTCACAGCCCATGGCCTGGGCATCCAGGAAGTGTACACCCATTAGATCGCATTGAATTTTGTAATAATGGGCCAATTCCCGGGATTTTGCCACACAGCCGCTGCCCATGGTGGCGGCCACGTCGCTTGACAGCATCCCCTCCCCAATGTGGGGCGGCGCGATGACCAGAATGTTGGGCTCCTTGCCGCCCCAACATTCCGTGGATTTTGCCTTCTTCACCAGGCGGGCCAGCCCTAAGGCGATGCAGGCGGCGCTGGCATAGAACCGGTCCTTGGTGTCATTGGTGCCCAGCATGATGATGAGCAGATCCACAGGCTCCTGGCTCATCAGGCAGGGATAAATGTAATTCATGGCGTTCAGGCCTTCGTGGATGGGGTCGTCAAAACAAGTGGTGCGGCCGCTTAGGCCCTCTTCGATGACCAGGTAATCGTCGCCCAGCTGCTTTTGGAGCAGACAGGTCCAGCGCTGGTTTTCGGTGAAACGGTCACTGCCGTTGCCGCTGTCAGTAGGGTCGGCGCAGTAGCCGTGGGTGTTGGAATCACCCAGACAGACAATGTGTTTTTTCATAGAGAACGCCTCCTGATTCTGAAAAACTCTTTTTGATAAGTATACCATAGTAAACGATAAATGTCATATTTTTTCCTTCGTCATAATACAAAAAATGGAACCGCCTGATTTGTAAGCAATTTACGAATTGCCTTTCGTTCGGAAATTATTTCCCTGCAAAGGTTGACAATGGAGATGGTTTGAACTAATATAAACACAGGTATTCAGCAGAATATGAACCTCTGCAATCCCTGAAAAAAGGCAAATAAAACAGCCTGAACCACTGGCTTTTCCGGTATCTTTGCCGTGAAGCAAATACAAATTTTTAGGAGGAAAACAAATGAAGAAGATGATCGCACTTCTGCTGGCACTGGCCATGGTTCTGTCTCTGGCCGCCTGCTCCGTCGAAAAGACCGAAGCTCCCGCTGCCACTGAAGCTCCCGCCGCTTCCGAGGCTCCTGCTGCCACCGAAGCTCCCGCAGCTCCCGCTGCTGCTACTGAACTGACCCTGTGGACCTACCCCATCGGTGGTTGGGGCAACCAGGAGACTGTGGATGCCCTGATGGCTGATTTCGAAGCTGCCACCGGCATCAAGGTCACCGTTGAGTACCTGACTTACGCTGACGGCGACGACAAGGTCAACACCGCCATCGAGGGCAACGCTGCTCCCGACCTGATCATGGAAGGACCCGAGCGTCTGGTTGCCAACTGGGGCGCCAAGGGCAAGATGGTCAACATCGCTGACCTGTACGACGATACCGACAAGGCTGAGATCAACCCCTCCGCTCTGGCCGCCTGCTTTGCTGATGCCAATACCGCTTACGAGTATCCTCTGGTCATGACCGCTCACTGCATGGGCATCAACAAGACCGTCTTTGAGGCTGCCGGCGCAATGCAGTACATCAACGAGGATACCCACACCTGGAAGTCCGTTGCTGACTTCGAGAAGGCTATCGAAGCTGTTTACAACCACACCGGTGCTCAGGTCGGCGCTGTCTACTGCGTCGGTCAGGGCGGTGACCAGGGCACCCGTGCTCTGGTGAACAACCTGTGCGGTGGCACCTTCACCAATGCGGAGCACACCGAGTACACCTGGGGCTCCGAAGAGAACATCAACGCTCTGAAGATGCTGTACGACAACCCCGCCATCGCTTATGACCCCGGTATTGCCGGCGGCGACGAGATTGCCCTGTTCTACAACGGCACGCTGAACGTTGCTTTCTGCTGGAACATTGCCCAGCAGCTGAACCCCAACACTGCCAACACCGGTGCTGAGAAGACCCTGAACGGCGACGACATCATGTTCATGGCCTTCCCCTCCGACGGCGATGCGAAACTGTGCGGCGGTATCTGGGGCTTCGGTATCTTCGACAACGGCGATGACGCCAAGGTCGAGGCTGCCAAGACCTTCATCAAGTACTTCTGCGATTCCGAGAAGACTGCTGACGCTGTCAAGGCTGCCAACTACTTTGCAGTCCGTGACACCGCTGAGGGCGCTGATCTGTCCGGCATCTGGGCCGACAACGCCATCATGGCTGAGTACAACGTTCTGATGCCTCTGCTGGGCGACTACTATCAGGTCACCACCGGCTGGGCTGAGGCTCGTACTTGCTGGTGGAACATGCTGCAGCAGGTCGGCGCTTCCGACGGCTCTGTTGAGGCAATCACCGCTGCTGTTGAGACCTACGTCAACCAGGCCAACGGCAAGTAATTGCATAAGCAAACCAACTGCTTAATGGAATCTAAAAATGCCCCTTCCCTTCCGAGGGGAGGGGCATTTATCAAAACCGGAAAGACCCAGAGGAAAAGTGAATAGGTAATGTGTCCGCAGGTTGGGCATATTGTACCGTCCCAAAGGGGACGCAAGACGTATTCACTTTTCCCCTGCTGATAGTATGAAAGGAGGATATCCTTGGCAAACAAAACGATTTCCGTCAGCAACCGGTCCCGCCGCCTGATGATGCGCGAGACCATGACATCCTACCTCTTCCTGGCACCGTTCCTGATTTTCTTTATCATGTTCGTGCTGTACCCCATGTTCATGTGCGTGTATACCAGCTTTTTTGACGCCACCATGGGCCGGGATGATATTTTCGTTGGTCTCCAAAACTATAAGACCCTGTTCCAGGATGAGATTTTCTGGATCGCCCTGCGCAATACGCTGGTGATTGTGCTGGTATCCGTGCCTGTGACCTGTGCCTTTTCCCTGTGGGTGGCTTCCGTCATCAGCAAGATGCCTGTGGTAGCCACATCTGCTTTCCGCTGCATTTTCTATCTGCCTGTTGTCACCGGTTCCGTGGCCGTCACCATGGTCTGGAAGTGGATGTTCAATAACTACTACGGCATCTTCAACTATCTGGGCACCCAGATGGGCCTGCTGGACAAGAACATCAACTGGCTGGGCGACTCCAGATATGCTCTGGGCTGTATCATCCTGATCCTGCTGACTACCTCTGTGGGCCAGCCCATTGTTCTGTACGTTTCCGCTCTGGATAACGTGGACAAGTCCCTGGTGGAAGCTGCCGAAGTGGACGGCGCTACCCCCATGCAGGCTTTCTGGAAGATCAAGTGGCCCCAGATGATGCCCACCACATTGTACATTCTGGTCATCACCACCATCAACTCCTTCCAGTGCTTCGCGCTGATCCAGCTGCTGACTCTGGGCGGACCCAACAACTCCACCATGACCATCATGTACTACATCTACTACAATGCCTTCAAGCTGTACAAGTACGGCTACGGCAATGCCATGGGTGTCATTCTGGCCATTATCATTGCCATCCTGTCTGCCGCTCAGTTTAAGCTGGGCGAGGAAAAGTAAGGGAGGAGTGGAACCATGAATAATCGTCTGGATCAGAACACTGCCGACCGCGTGTATCGCATTGCATCTGCCGTGTTTGTATGCATTATGGCTTTCCTGTTCGCCTTCCCCCTGTACTGGATCATCACGGGCGCTTTCAAAACCGGCAAGGAAATCAACTCCACCGTGCCGGTGTGGATTCCCTCTGAGTGGGATATGGGCAACTTTGATCGCCTGATGAGCAAGCGCTCCGCTCCGTTGTTCGACATGACCATCGGCGGCTGGTCTTTGAGCCTGTTTGGCTATACCTTCAAGTTTGCCGAGTATGTCATCACCGGGCCCACCGTGCCCGCAGCCATCCGCTGGCTCATCAATACCGTGTTTATGAGCGTTTCTTCTATGCTGATCACCTGCCTGACCGCCGCTATGGCCGGTTATGTGCTGGCAAAGAAGCGTTTCTGGGGCAAAACCATTATCTTCTCCCTGGTGGTCTGTGCCATGGCCCTGCCCAAGCAGGTCATTTTGATCCCGTTGCTGCGGGAAATGTCATCCCTGAACCTGTACGACACCATCTGGGCTGTTATCTTCCCCATCGTGGGCTGGCCCTTCGGTGTGTTCCTGCTGAAGCAGTTTGCCGAGGGTATTCCCACGGAAATGGTGGAAGCCTGCCGCATTGACGGCGCTTCCGAGTGGAGAACCTTCACCGACGTCATGTTCCCCATGATCAAGCCCGGCGTCGGCGCCTGCGCCATCTTCACCTTCATCAATTCCTGGAATGACTACTTCATGCAGCTGATCATGCTGACCTCCAACAAGAACCTGACCATCTCTTTGGGTATTGCCACCATGCAGGGTGAATCCTCCACCGACTATGGCCTGCTGATGGCCGGCGCCGCGCTGGCTTCCGTGCCTATCATCATCGTGTTCCTGATTTTCCAGAAGTACTTCACCAAGGGAATCACCATGGGTGCGGTGAAGGGTTAAACCTGTCTGTCCAATGAATCCACTCTTATAAAGGAGATCGTAAAAAAATGAAGAACATCAAGAAGTATGAAGGCATTATCCCTGCTCTGTACGCCTGCTATGATGATAACGGCGCCGTGTCCATTGAGCGCACCAAGGCCCTGACCCAGTGGTTTATTGACCAGGGTGTCAACGGCCTGTATGTGGGCGGTTCCTCCGGCGAGTGCATCTACCAGGGCAAGGAAGAGCGCAAGGCTGTCCTGGAAGCTGTTATGGAAGTGGCAAAGGGCAAGATCACCATCATCGCCCACATCGCCTGCAACAATACCGCTGATTCCCAGGAACTGGCTGCACACGCAGAGTCTCTGGGCGTGGACGCCATTGCCTCCATTCCTCCCATCTACTTCAAGCTGCCTGCCCATGCCATCGCCAAGTACTGGAATGACATGTCTGCCGCTGCACCCAACACCGAGTTCATCATCTACAACATTCCTCAGCTGGCCGGCGTGGCTCTGACCACCTCTCTGCTGAACGAAATGATGAAGAATCCCATGGTGGTTGGCGTTAAGAATTCCTCCGCTCCCACCCAGGACATCCAGATGTGGCGGGATGAGGCCATCAAGGCCGGCAAGGAATTTGTGGTCTTTAACGGTCCCGATGAGCAGCTGATTTCCGGTCTGGTCATGGGCGCTACCGGCGGCATCGGCGGCACCTACGGCGTCATGCCCAAGCTGTACATCAAGCTGTACAACCTGGTGAAGGCCGGCGATCTGGCCACCGCTCTGGAGATCCAGAACGAGTGCTGCCGGATCATCTACAAGATGTGCTCCGGCCATGGCAATATGTATGCCGTCATCAAGGGCATCCTGCGCAAGATGGGCCGTCCCAACTGCGGCAGCGTCCGGGCACCTCTGGCAGAGCTGATTCCTGCTGACGATGCCATTGTGGACGAATGTGTTGCAATGATCACGGCAGCTGAGGCAAAGTACTGCTAATGCACTGAAAAGCCGCCGGAGCAGCCTCCGGCGGCTTTTTGAAAAATATGGAATATTTAAAGAATTTACAGATCCTCTGGGATTATCTGAGTCTGCACCGGCAGCCGGAGAAAGCGGATGTGATTGTGGGCTTTGGCTGCTTTGACACCAGTGTGGCCATCCGGGCGGCGGAGCTGTACCGGGAGGGGTATGCTCCCAAGGTGCTGTTCACCGGCGGCCTGGGCCGAAACACCACAGGACTATTTTCGGAGCCGGAGGCGGTCCGGTTTGCCAAAATCGCCATGGACCATGGGGTCCCGGCGGAAGACATTCTGCTGGAGGACAAGTCCGGCAACACCAGGGAAAACATCGAATTTACCCGGGCTTTGCTGGAAACCTGGGGCATCCCCCACGGCCGTATTCTGGGGGTTCACAAGCACTATATGGAGCGGCGGATCTGGGCGGCCATGGGCGTTTACTGGCCGGACCAGCCCTTCTGCGTGACATCCCCGCAGATGACACTGGAGGAGCATCTGGCCTACGCAAAAACCCTGGGCATGAACGAACACGAAACAGTCTCCACCATTGTGGGAGATCTGCAGCGTATGGAGATTTATGCAAAGCTGGGTTATCAGCTCCCCCAGGAAATCCCGAAAAAAGTGTGGGATGCCTATCATTCTCTGGTAAAACAGGGATTTGACACCCAACTGGTGAAATGACGATTTTGTGAAAATATGCAAATGCAGAGTCGATAAAGCCATTGCCTGCCATCGATTCTGTGGTATAATAAAGCCATCAATCAAACTTATGAGGAGGAATTTCCCATGCAGTACTTAGGCATTGAATATCAGATGAACCATGCTCCCAAGCTGGATCCCACCTTTATTCCCTTTGGCGTCTGGCGCGCCGCCTACCTGCGCGACGCCAAGAAGCCCCTGGCCATTGCTCTGGAGCGCGACAAGGGCCGCGTCTCTGTGCACAAGACCTTCATCCATGGCACCCCTGAGATGGCAGAAGCTGACTACCGTTATGTCGAGCGCTATGTGAAGTTCCTGCTGTGGTCCACCGGCGGTTTCCGGGTTTCCATCTGCGGCTGCTCCGAGCTGGCCCAGCGTCTGAAGGCTGCCTATCAGCCCGACGGCGACCGTCATTTCGACTACACCTTCGTCAACCAGCTCTACGAGCGAAATCTGGAGATTCTGGATCTGCCTCTGGAGGAGTGCCCCGAAGCCAACGAAGTGGCAGAATCCATCGGCGGCTACATGGACGGCTGCCGCATCGGCTTTGATGCCGGCGGATCTGACATGAAGGTCTCCGCTGTGGTGGACGGTGAGACCATCTTCTCCGAAGAAGTGGTCTGGCTGCCCAAGCTGAACAGCGACCCCGAATACCACTTTGAGCACATCGTTGGTGCCATGAAGCTGGCCGCCGAGAAGATGCCCCGGGTGGATGCCATCGGTGTTTCCTCTGCTGGTACCTTCATCGGCAACGCCCCCATGGTTGCTTCCCTGTTCATCAAGGTTCCCCGTTCCAACTGGGACAAGGTCAAGACCATCTATGACCGTGCCGCTGCTGCCATCAATCCCAATGCCCCCATCCTGGTTGCCAACGACGGCGACGTTTCCGCTCTGGCCGGTGCCATGGGTCTGGGCAAGGGCAACCTGATGGGCATTGCCATGGGTACATCTGAGGCTGTCGGTTATGTTGACGCTGACCAGAACGTTCTGGGCTGGATCAACGAGTTGGCCTTTGCTCCTGTTGACCTGCAGGATAGTGCCATGCAGGATGAGTGGTCCACCGACTTTGGCGTGGGCTGCAAGTATTTCTCTCAGGATGCCGTCATCAAGCTGGCTCCCTGGGCCGGTATCGAGATCCCCGAGGATCTGACCCTGGCAGAAAAGCTGAAGTTCGTCCAGAAGCTGATGGAAGCCGACGACCAGCGGGCCATCGATGTCTTTGAGACCATCGGCGCTTACCTGGCTTACACCGTGGTGCTGTACTCTCAGTTCTACGACATCGACTACATGATGCTGCTGGGCCGTGTCATGTCCGGCAAGGGCGGCGACACCATCCTGCGGGTCTGCAATGAGATCCTGGCCGATGAGTACCCCGAACTGGCAGCCAAGTGCACCGTCACCCTGCCTGACGAGAAGATGCGTCGTGTTGGCCAGTCTGTGGCCGCCGCAAGTCTTCCCAAGATTAAGTAATTTGTGTTTTCGGCAAAGGCGCCTGCGTCAGCAGGCGCTTTTGTGCTGTCCGGGGGATTTTTGCGGAAGCAACCCATGGGCACCTTCCGGATCAAAAAGAAGATTGATCCGAAATACAGATTCAGGAGAAAATCTGATTTTTTCGTTGCATGGTGGGGGAAAATATGCTACAATAACCCAAACTATCATTTCAGGAGAAAGAAATGCTCAAAAAATACCTGTTGATTTTCCTGGTTTCCATGGTGCCGCTCATTGAACTGCGGGGGGCCATCCCCATTGCCGTCGGCATGGGAATCGATTATATGACTGCCCTGGCGATCTGTGTTGTTTCCAATATGCTGCCGGTGCCCTTCATCTACTTCTTCGCCCGAAAGGTGCTGGAGTGGGGCCGGGACAAGAAATACATTGGGAAATTTTGCACCTACTGCATTGAAAAAGGGGAACGGGGCGGTCAGAAGCTCCGGCACAGGGCAGGCCGGCAGGGCTTGTTTTTGGCGCTGATGCTGTTTGTGGGCATCCCCCTGCCGGGCACCGGTGCCTGGACAGGGACACTGGCAGCTTCCTTCCTGAACATGGGCATCAAGTCCACATCCATTGCGGTTTCTCTGGGGGTCATCCTGGCGGGTATCATCATGGGCGCGGTCAGCATGACCGGCGTGCATGTTTTTGGATTATAATATTTGGAGGTATCTACGATGTCTGATTGTCTGTTCTGCAAAATCATTGCCGGTGACATTCCTTCCACCAAGGTGTATGAGGATGAGCTGGTCTATGCCTTCCGGGATATCAATCCCCAAGCGCCCACTCATGTGCTGGTGGTTCCCAAAACCCACATTGCCGACTGCAACGGAATCACAGAGGAAAACAGTGCTGTGGTTGCCCATATTTTTACGGTGATTCCCCAGATCGCCAAGGCCGAGGGCCTGGTCAATGGCTACCGCGTGGTCTCCAACTGCGGCGCCGATGCCGGCCAGACCGTGCAGCATCTTCACTTCCACATCCTGGGCGGCAAAACCCTGGGCCTGGAAATGGCATAAAGCACCAATGGGAGTGGCAAGGCTGCTCCCATTTTTTCTTGACATTTCGTGTTGTTTTGCTATAATGTGATCGATCGCAAAACAAATTAGTCTTCGGGGGACCGGATGCATCCGGCTGAGATTGGACTTGGTAGTCCTGACCCGTGAACCTGATACGGTTAGTACCGTCGGAGGGAAAGATGCATATATGGGATACTTCTGTGTCGCATTGCACCTGGACGGGTTTGCAATGCGATGATTTTATTATCTGGAGGTTTTCTCATGGAACACAAGAAACACACAAACATTCGCGCACTGACAGAAGGTGCCGTGCTGGTGGGACTGGGATTTGTCCTCAGCTTCGTCAAGCTCTATGAGCTGCCCAATGGCGGCAGCCTGACCCCCGCCATGTTCCCCATTTTGCTGTATGGTCTGCGCTGGGGACTGGCCAGAGGACTGGGCGCCGGTTTCGTCTTTGGTCTGATGCAGCTGCTGTTCGACGGCGCCTATGCCTGGGGCTGGCAGTCCATGATTCTGGACTATCTGCTGGCCTTCACACCTCTGGGACTGACCGGCTTGTTCCGGGGCAAGGCCTGGGGCATTTTCCCGGGAACGGTCCTGGGCTGTGCCGGACGGTTCGTCATCCACTATATTTCCGGTGTCACCATTTATCGGATCATCGAACCCACCGCCGTCCCCGGATTCGGCACCTTCGACAACGCAGCCCTCTATTCCCTGGTGTACAACGGCAGCTACATGATTCCCAACATGCTGCTGGCGCTGCTGTTGGCCGCCCTGCTGTACAAGCCCATGAAGCGGTACTTTGCAGGCAGCGATATTCAGTAATCAGAAAAGGCAGTCCGTCAGGACTGCCTTTTCTGGCTTTTGCCGCACGGAACGTTATGCCGTGTAGGTGGGATAATTCCGCATCCGCACCGCCTGATACAGAATCTGCACCGCATTACCCCGGGTCAGGGCAGTCAGGGGATCCAGCGTCAGACCGTGGTCAGACAGGGCGCTGACCGCAGCTTCGGCCCAGACAGGAACGGTGTTTTCCTCCGATGCGGCGGTGGACGCATCCTCCTGCCGGGCAACGGTCAGATCCAGGGCGTTTTGCAGCATGACGGCGGCTTCCGCACCGGTGATGGGCAGGTCTGCCCCAAAGACATCCTGCTCCGGCAGTCCGGCGGTGAGACCGGACCGGACCGCAGCGGCCAGATAAGGCTGCAGCCAGGTGGGAATCTCATCGGTATAACCGGTGGGAATCTCCGCCCCTTCCAGGTCGAGACCCAGGGCCTTTACCAGCATGGAGGTAAATTCTCCCCGGGTCACGGCTTTGTCAGGGCTGAAGCAGGCGTTGCCCGCCAGGGATTCCCCCACAAACAGGCCGGTGTTTCTGGCCCATTCCGCCGCAAACCGACAGTCCCGGCCGGCGGTATCGCGATACTGGGTGGCGTCTGTGGGCTTCAGAATGGTGATGGTGACGGTGGCCTCCCGGCTGACCTTCCCGGCAGGATCGGTTGCGGTGAAGGTGAAGGAGTCAACACCCACCTTGTTTTTCTTGGGGGTGTAGGTGAAGCTGCCGTCCTGGGTGATTTCCACGGTGCCCCGCTTGGGCTGCCGGGTGATGGTAAAGGTCAGGGCCTGGCCCTCCGGGTCCTGCACCTTCAGACGGCCGGTGGTGGGCAGATTCTTGTAGGTTTCCATGGCAGAGTCCTCCGCCACGGGCGGCTTGTCCTCTTTGCCCCGGACGGAAATGGTCATGACAGCCGCCGGGGCCACAGTGTGATCATAGATGGGCAGATAGCCCACTTCGGCGCAGCGATCGGTTTCGGTCCGCAGAGGGCAGAAGGTCATCTGACTGACCTGATCGACAGTGAGAATATCACCGGGCCGCAGGACCCGGGTGCCCAGCATGACAGTGCCGATCTGGGCGGTGGGCAGCGCCGTGATGCAGATGCCCTTCAGGGTTGCTTCTTCCGAAAAATCCCCGGAAGAAAAGCAATAGACGTTGTCGCAATCTGTTTCCACAGCCCCGGCGGGCAAGGCGGCGGCAACCACCCACAGCAGGGCTGCCAGGGCGGAAAACATACGGGTTCGGAACATAATCATACCTCCAGAAAATGGTTTGCGGTGGTATTGTTTGCCAGTGCAGGGAGAATTATTCATCTTTTTACGGGATAATATTTTCTTGATTGTGGTAGAGTCTCCTTGCAATTCCTGCCGTTTCATAGTACCATGACCATATTGAATCCAGAAAAGGAGCGAAGGATATGATTTCCAAAGAGGTTTGCAGCCGGGTGCTGGCAAGAGCCCTTTCTACCGGCGGCGATTACGCGGAGATTTTTGCCGAGAATACCATCAATCATTCCATCCATATGATTTCCGATGCGGTGGATGCCATCAAGGATGCCAACATTGCCGGCGCGGCTGTTCGGGTCTATCAGGGACTGCGCAGCGTCATGGCCTCCACGGTGGATACCAGCGAGGCAGGGCTTCTGTCCTGTGCCCAGAAGGCAGCGGACGCCCTGGGAGAGGGCAGCGCCCCCATGGACATTGTATTGCAGGAGCGGATCGTCCGGGACATCCATCCGGTGAAGATCGTCCCCGCAGCTGCCCACAACCGGGAAAAGGTGGCCATCCTGAAGGATGCTTACTTTGCGGCCCGGGAATATGATGATAGCATCCGGCAGGTCAGCGGTACTCTGGCGGATGTGGACCACAACATCCTCATTGCGAGTTCGGAAGGCTTGTATACCCGGGACCGTTCCATCCGCACCCGGATCTCCATCGAAGCGGTGGCGGAAAAAGACGGCGGCCCCCAGACCGGGCGGAGCAGTCCCGGCCGGAAGATGGGCCTTGAAATGTTCGACACCATTTTGCCCAAAGAGGTGGGACGGAAGGCGGCCCGGCAGGCCGTCACCATGGCCGGGGCGGGATACTGCCCTGCGGGAGTCATGCCTGTGGCCATTGAGAATGGCTTCGGCGGCGTTATTTTCCATGAAGCCTGCGGCCATTCTCTGGAAGCCACTGCCGTGGCCTACGGCCGCAGCCAGTTTGCCGGTAAGCTGGGAGAGCAGATCGCCAATCCCAAGGTGACCGCCATTGATGACGGTACCATCCCCAATGCCTGGGGCTCCATGAACATTGACGATGAGGGCACCCCGGCTCAGAAAAATGTATTGATTGAGAAGGGCGTTCTGAAATCCTTTATGATCGACAAATTCAACGCCCGGCGGATGGGAATGGCATCCACCGGCAATGCCCGCCGCCAGAGCTATGCCTACACCCCCACCTCCCGGATGACCAACACCTATATCGCCCCCGGCGAGGACCGGAACGAGGACATCATCGCTTCCATGGAATATGGCCTTTATGCCAAAGACATGGGCGGCGGCAGTGTCAACCCTGTGACGGGAGAATTCAATTTCTCTGTCAATGAAGGCTATCTGGTACGAAACGGAAGAGTCTGTGAGCCGGTCCGGGGAGCCAGCCTGGTGGGCAGGGGCAGCGAGATTTTGCGCAATATTGACATGGTGGGCACCAATCTGGACATGGGCCAGGGCCTTTGCGGCTCTTCCAGCGGCAGCGTTCCCACCAATGTGGGCCAGCCTCTGATCCGGGTCAGCAGCATCACGGTGGGCGGCAGATAAGGAGGCAGCCATGACATTTCAGGAATTTAAAAACATCATCATTACCCAGTGCCGGGAACGTGGCGTTATGGATTACGAGCTTTACTATCAGACCGCGGAATCCACCTCGGTGTCTGCCTATCAGCAGGAAATCAACCAGTTCTCCGCGTCCCTGGAAGGGGGCGTCTGCTTCCGCTGCATCCGGGATGGAAAAATGGGCTATGCCTCCACGGAGCATCTCAGCGAGAAAACCGCGGCCAAACTGGTGGAGCGGGCATTGGACAATGCGGCCACCTTGGAAGCGGAGGAGCCGGTGTTCCTGTGCGATGGCGGCAAGCAGTACGAAACCCTGCCGATATCTCAGGTGAAGCTCCCCGGCACCGATGCGCTGGTGGCAAAAGTTCTGGACACCCAGGCCAGACTCTATGCCGCCGACCCGGCTGTGGTGGACGGCAGCAGCACCCAGGGCGTGGCGGAGAAAAGTGAAATTGCCATTTTCAATTCCCGGGGTCTGGACCTCCGGGAGGAGACCACATTGGTTGGTCTGGTGGTGGCGGCGGTGGTATCCGACGGCGGCGAAATGGCCAATGACTATGAAATTGCCCTGGGCAATCTGGAGCAACTGGATGCCGATGCCCTGACGAAAAAGGCGGCCAAAGCGGCACTTGCCAAGCTGGGCGGCGAACCGGCCCCCACCGGGAAATATCCTGTGGTCTTTGACCCCGAAGCCATGAGTGATCTGCTGAACACCTTCTCCTCCGTCTTTTCTGCCGAACAGGCTCGGAAGGGACTCAGCAAACTGGCAGGGCAGGAGGGGGAATCCATTGCGTCCGCCCGGGTGACGCTGGTGGACGATCCGGCTTATCCCGGTTGCTATCTGCAGCGCAGCTTCGATGCGGAAGGCAGTCCCGCTTACCGCAAGAATATTATTGCGGAGGGAAAACTGAACACCTTGCTGTACGATCTGAAAAATGCCGCCCTGGCTGGCCGGGAGACCACCGGCAATGCGGCCAAGACGAATTATGATTCCACGGTGAGCATCCAGCCCTTTACCCTGTACCTGGCAGCGGGGGAGAGCACCGAGGAAGCACTGCTGCAAAAGGCTGGCACGGGCGTCTATATCAATTCTCTGGGAGGCTTGCACGCCGGTGCTAACCCGGTGTCCGGTGACTTTTCCCTGCAAAGCGCAGGCTTCCTCATTGAGAATGGCAAAAAGACCGCCCGGGTGAAGTCTTTCACCGTGGCCGGTAATTTCTATGAGCTGCTGAAGAATATCACGGCCGTTGCCGATAACCTGGAATTCCCCGGCATGGGCACCGTAGGCAGCCCCAGTGTGCTGGTGGAGGGGTTATCCGTGGCAGGCAAATAGCTTTCTCCTTCAGCCTGTGGGCGGGATGCCCCGCCTTGAAACAGTCCGTTGCAAAACAAGAAAAACCCCTCCGGCAGTTCAAACCTGCAGTTCAAACCGGAGGGGCTGTTTTTATGCAAACATAGGGGTGGAGAGATACCGTTCGCCGGAGTCGGGAAGCAATGCCACGATGGTTTTGCCGGCGTTTTCCGGACGCTTGGCCAGCTCCAGGGCGGCCCACAGAGCGCCGCCGGAGGAGATGCCCACCAGCACCCCTTCTTCCCGGCCCAGACGGCGGCCACATTCGTAGGCGCCGTCCAGCGGGCAGAGCAAAATTTCGTCGATGACGCCGGTGTCCAGAATCTCCGGCACGAAATTGGCGCCGATGCCCTGGATGCCGTGGGGACCGGACCTGCTCTGGGTCAGCAGGGGGGAGTCAGAGGGCTCCATGCCGATAATCTGAATGTTGGGATTGCGCTCCTTCAGGTAACGGCCCACACCGGTGATGGTACCGCCGGTACCGATGCCGGCCACGAAGATGTCCACCTGACCGTCGGTATCGGCCCAGATTTCCGGGCCGGTGGTGTGGTAGTGGGCATCGGGGTTGGCGGGGTTTACGAACTGACCGGCAATGATGGAGCCGGGGATTTCTGCCTTTAATTCCTCGGCCCTGGCAATGGCGCCGGCCATTCCCTGGGCGCCGGGGGTCAGCACCAATTGGGCGCCGAAGGCGGTCATCAGCTTTTGCCGCTCAATGCTCATGGAGTCGGGCATGACAATGATGCAGTGGTACCCCCGGGCGGCGGCCACACAGCACAGGCCGATGCCGGTGTTGCCGGAGGTGGGTTCAATGATGGTGCTGCCGGGGGCAAGCAGCCCTTTTGCCTCGGCATCTTGGATCATGGCCAGACCGACCCGGTCCTTGGCGGAACCGGCAGGGTTCATACCCTCCAGTTTGGCCAGTAGCCGGACGGACAGGCCATCCTTTTTTTCAATGTTGGTCAGCTCCAGCAGCGGCGTGCCACCGATGAGCTGGGACACGGAAGTGTGGATGTTGGACATAAAAGGACCTCCCAATGATGATTTCTGTCCTCAATTATAGTGCTCTTTCCGACGGGTGTCAATTGACAATCCCTTCAGGCTGTGTTAAACTGATTTCTAATCATAAAGGAGGGATAATCATGACCCCCATTGAACAGCAAATTGAAAGCATCGTCGACAACATTCTGGAGGATTACCGCCATGGCCGGGACATCGACAAGATGGACCTGTTCCAGGACCCTGACAAGGCGGTCATCATTGATATGATCGGCAAATTGATGCGCATCGTCTACCCCGGATCCGCCCGTGACAAGACCTTCCGCATCTACAATGCCCGGCACAACCTGTCCATGCTGATTGAAGATGTGATGTATAATCTGAACAAGCAGATTACCATTGTGCTGAAGGCCCGGATGCCGGAGGAGGAAGCTGCCGCCAAGGCCCAGGAAATCAGCGTGGCCTTCTTCCGTGCCATTCCGGAAATCCGGGCGGTGGCCCAGACCGATGTGGAGGCCTTCTATGCCGGTGACCCTGCCGCTTACAGCATGGATGAGATCATCTTCTGCTATCCCGGCCTTTTTGCCATCACGGTGTACCGCCTTGCCCACATTCTGTATGACCTGGGTGTGCCCATGCTGCCCCGGATCATGTCCGAGCACGCCCATTCCGTCACCGGCATTGATATCCATCCCGGTGCCACCATTGGCCGCTATTTCTTCATTGACCACGGCACCGGCATCGTGGTTGGTGAGACCACCATCATCGGCGACCATGTAAAGGTCTACCAGGGCGTAACCCTGGGCGCCCTGACCACCCGGGGCGGCCAGAGCCTGAAGGGAAAGAAGCGCCATCCCACCATCGAGGACCATGTGACCATTTACGCCGGCGCCTCCATCCTGGGCGGCACCACCGTCATCGGCCGGGAGTGTGTCATCGGTTCCAACGTGTTTATCACCCATTCCATTCCTGCCTGCACCACGGTTTCCGTCAAGAGCCAGGAGCTTCAGATGAAGTCCCGCAGCTGCACCGGTGACTGTGACAAGTGCCAGAACAAGGTGGACCCCTTCTGGGAAGATCAGAAATAACTACAAAACGCAAGGGCCCGCGGTTGATCCGCGGGCCCTTTTCCATATTACAATGCTGTCTTTGCCATGGCGGTCTTTCGGAGGACGTGGAGGAACAAATCGCCCATGGTCAGCCGCTGCACCCCCTCCGATGCCACCAGGGGGATCTCCTTCAGGATCTGCTCCCCGGACTTGATCCGCATGGTACCGATCCGCTGGCCCTGACTGACGGGGGCGGTCAGATTTTCTTCCAGGGAAATGTCCGTGGTGACGGTGCTTTTTTGCGCTTTGTCAATGAGCAGGGAAGCGGACGCGCCCATCTGGGGCTGGACAAAGGTGGTTTTTCCCAGCGTGACCGGCACCGCCTCCACATCGCACAGGTCCGGGCTGATCAGGGCATAATTGGCAAAGCCGTGATCCAGCATGGTTTTGCAGGCGTTAAACCGGGCTTTGGAATTTTCCGCGCCCATCACCACGGCGATCAGCTCAAGACCGTCCCGCTGGGCGGAGGCAGACAGACAGTACCCGGCCCCAGAGGTGAAGCCGGTTTTCAGCCCTGTGGCCCCGTCATAAAACCGGACCATCTTGTTGGTATTGGACAGCCCAAAGGCTCCGTTTCGGACGGAATCCATCCAGATGGTGGTGAATTTTTTGATGTCCGGATGATTGCCCAGCAGCTCCCGGGACATAACCGCAATGTCGTAGGCAGAGGTCCGGTGCGCTTTTGCCTCCTCACTGTCATCCAGACCGGTGCAGTTGACAAAGTGGGTGTCCTCCATCCCCAGCTCTTTGGCCCGTTGGTTCATCTGCTCGACGAAGGCGGCTTCTGAACCGGCAATGTGCTCGGCCATGGCGCAGGCACAGTCGTTGGCGGAGGACACAGCGATGGATTTGAGCATATCCGTCACTGTCATGGTTTCTCCCACCTTCAAATAGACCTGGCTGCCGCCCTTTGCCGCAGCGGCTTCCGAGGTGGTGACGGTGTCCTCCCAGCTGATTTTTCCGGAATCCAGGGCCTCCATGATCAGCAGCATGGTCATGACTTTGGTGACGCTGGCGGGAGCCAGGGGTTCGTGGGCGTTGGATTCATACAGAATGGTGCCGGTGGGTACGTCCATCAGCAGGGCGCTTTTTCCGCCGGGCGCCAATTCGGCAGCCTGTCCCCGGCAGGGGAGCAAACCCAGCAGCAAGGCAAGCACCAGTAATACAGCAGATCGTCTCATGGTGATCCCTCCAAAGTTTTGTGGTGAAGCTTATGCAATGGGCTTTGGCATTATGTTCCCGGGCAGCACAAAAATCCCAGGGAGAACTGGATGAAATCCTATTGTGAGAACCGACGAAATATGGTATGATATCAGAAATTATATCTTTTATTCCGGAGGAAACAGTTATGCGTGGAATTCCTTCCCTGATCACGGATATCCGCAAGAAGGTCTTTACCGAGGTGGCCCGGATGGCCTACGAAGGCGGGGACTATACCAATGCGGAGGACCTGCCCTTCAAGATCGTCCCCGGCGATCAGCCCCTGCATCGGGAGTCCATTTTCCTGGAGCGGGCCATTGCCGGCGAACGGGTGCGGCTGGCCATGGGCCTCAGCCTGCGGCCCATTCAGACCCGGAGCCTGATGACCGAGGGCATGGGTCATGCAGCCATCGCGGAGCAGTATTACGAGCCGCCGCTGATTAACATCATTCCCTATGCCTGCCATGGCTGCCCCACCAACCAGTATCAGGTGACAAAATACTGCCAGAACTGCCTGGCGGCCTCCTGCCAGAAGGTCTGCCCCAAGGATGCGGTGTCCTTTGTCAACGGCCGGTCCTATATTGACCAGGAAAAATGCATCAAGTGCGGCAAATGCGCCAAAGCCTGCCCTTACAATGCCATCATCCATCTGGAGCGGCCCTGCGCCGCCGCCTGCGGCATGGATGCCATCCAGTCCGATGAGCATGGCCGGGCGGTGATCAACCAGGACAAGTGCGTGGCCTGCGGCCAGTGCCTGGTGAGCTGCCCCTTCGGCGCCATTGTGGACAAAGGCCAGATTTTTCAGGTGATCCGCTCCATTTTGCAGGGAGACAAGGTTATCGCCGTGGTGGCCCCGGCGTTCATTGGCCAGTTCAACGGCATCGCCTCTCCCGGCAAGTTTGTCACGGCCATGAAGCAGCTGGGCTTCCAGCGGGTGGTGGAAGTGGCGGTGGGCGCCGACGTGTGTACCGTGGAGGAAGCAAAGGACTTTCTGGAAAAAGTACCCCACCAGCAGGACTATATGGCCACTTCCTGCTGTCCTGCCTGGCATTCCATGATTGAAAAGCTGTATCCCGGAGAAATGGGAAAGATCTCCATGACCCTGACCCCCATGGTCTTTACCGCCCGGCTGATGAAGAAGCAGTATCCCGGCTGCAAGGTGGTGTTTGTTGGGCCCTGTGCCGCCAAGAAGCTGGAGGCCATCCGGGCGGACATCCGGTCCGATGTGGATTTCGTTTTGACCTTTGAGGAACTCCAGGGTATGTTTGAAGCCAAAAAGATTGACTTTTCCACCCTGCCGGAGGCCGATGTGCTGAATGAAGGCAGTGCCTCCGGCCGTGGATTCGCCGTGGCCGGCGGTGTCGCCAAAGCGGTGGAGGAACTGGTACATCTGGAGCATCCGGAACTGGAACTGAAAACCGCCCGGGCGGAGGGCCTCCGGGACTGCCGGAAGCTGATGGCCATGGCCAAGGCGGGCAAATACAAGGGCTACCTGCTGGAGGGCATGGCCTGCCCCGGCGGCTGCGTGGCCGGCGCCGGTACCATCCTCAGCGTGGCCCAGGCCCAGAAAAACGTGGCCAGGTATATGGCGGAAGCCCAAACCGCCTCGCCCCTGGAAAGCCCCTACCGGGATGTGGGCGAGAAGCTCGATTAAAGCATCTGCCTTCCGGCAGAAGGGAACCACCAATCGGGAATGGAGATGCGGGAAGCTAAGGCGCTGAACTATCGGCAGTTTGCATAAAGAATATAGGAAAAAACTGGCACTATCCACCATTGCAGCCACTTGCAAACTGTGGTAAAATGTTTCTATCCAGGTGGATCATGCCTACTCCACAAAAATAGACATGATACCGCTAAAATAAAGGAGGATAAATCCGTCTGACTCACGGTGCGGCAGTGTGGAGACCTGTCGTAATGCTCCCGG
>JBJDYI010000009.1:0-1428 GCA_051867165.1 Faecousia sp.
TAAGCGGGGTAAGAATATGAAATATTACTGTAATCCCTTAAATCTTCCCTATAAATACCAGCTGTCTGTCCGGGATGGGGTGGATACCGCGTTTCGGGAGGCGGCTGACCCCAGTGTTGTTCTCTTTCAGGGGAAATACTGGCTGTTTCCCTCCATGACCGGGGGATTTTTCACGAGCACAGATCTGTGCGGTTGGGAATTTCACCCCTTCACAGCGGAAATCCCCATCCATGACTACGCGCCGGATGTATGTGTGATTGACGGAGAGCTTTGGTTTTCCGCCTCCAGAGGCGGCAGCAGCGGCGCGTTCTATCACAGTCCGGATCCCATCCATGTCCCATTTCAAAAGGTTCCCGCCAGCTTTGAATTTTGGGATCCCCATTTATTTCAGGATGAGGACGGGCGGCTGTATTTCTTCTGGGGCTGCACCAATACGTCCCCGATTTGGGGTGTTGAATTGGAAAAAGGAACCATGAAGCCTCTGGGCGCCCCTGTGGGGCTGATCCGGGGTCAGCCGGAACGGCACGGCTTTGAGCGCTTCGGTGAAAATAACTGCCCCAGCGTCACCGCCCCCTACATAGAAGGGGCGTGGATGACCAAAAACAAGGGAAAATATTATTTGCAGTACGCCGCGCCGGGAACGGAATTCAACGTCTATTCCGATGGGGTCTATGTGGCGGACGCGCCCCTGGGCCCCTACTGCCCGGCGCCGAGCAATCCCTATTCCTTCCAGCCCGGTGGGTTTATCACCGGCTCCGGCCACGGATCCACCCTCAAGGATCGGGACGGGCAATACTGGCACGCGGACACGCTGCGGATCAGCCGCACCCATCCCTTCGAACGTCGGCTTGGTCTTTGGAAAGCCGGATTTGACAGCGATGGGGTCCTGTACTGCGACCAGCGCTTCGGCGACTGGCCCCGCGCCATGGACGCGCCAGTCTGGTCTGACCCGGAATGGATGCTTCTTTCCTACGGCAAACCCGTCCACGCAAGCTCAGGAGCGCATCCGCAGTGGGCTGTGGATGAGAATATCCGCTCCTGGTGGAGCGCGGACGATTTCGACTCCCATCCCCAACTGACCTTGGATCTGGAGCAAAGCTGCATGGTTCATGCGGTACAGATCAACTTTGCCGATGATGCCCTCCGGGTGAAACCCAAAGTAGACGCAGTGTGGAGCCGGTTCCTGGGGGTTCCCCGGGTCATTGAGGATCGGCCTGCCCACACCCGCTGGCTGCTGGAAGCGTCTTTGGATGGCAAAACATGGGGTGTTTTGGAAGATAAGCAGGTCTGCGATACGGACCTGCCCCACGATCTGGTGGTGAAGGAAGAAGGGGTGCAGGCAAGATATATCCGTCTGACGGTCACGGAGCTTCCCTATCATCAGACGGCGCGGATTTCCGGGCTGCGGGTCTTCGGCACCTCCCCGGG
>JBJDYI010000009.1:1528-4342 GCA_051867165.1 Faecousia sp.
AACTGCATAACTGCCATTATGGCAGCGAAGGAGCGTGGATTATGGATGCGAATTTGAATTGGCTCACAGACCCGACTGTGTTTCGGGTAAACCGGCTGGATGCCCACTCTGACCATATTTGCTTTGCCAATTCCGAAGAACTGGCCCAGGGAAAAACCTCCCTGCGCCAGAGCTTGGATGGGCAGTGGCGCTTTGTGTGGAGCAAAAATCCCCGGCAGCGCCCGACTGACTTCTGGCAGGCAGATTTTGACGATTCCGCTTTCGGCACGATTCAGGTGCCCGGACATATGGAGCTGCAGGGCTATGGTGAAATTCAGTACATCAACACCCTCTATCCCTGGGATGGCCACGCTCAGCTGCGTCCACCGGAAATCGACTGGGAGAATACCCATGTGGGCAGCTATGTACGCCGGTTTGATTTGGAGCCGGGACTGATGGGGAAGCGGGTGTGCATTTCCTTTCAGGGCGTGGAGCAGGCGTTCTATGTCTGGCTCAACGGCCAGTTTGTGGGCTACGCCGAGGACAGCTTCACCCCCTCGGACTTTGATCTGACCCCCTGCATCCGGCAGAAGGATAACCGCCTGTGCGTGGAGGTCTACCAGCGCAGCAGCGCAAGCTGGCTGGAGGATCAGGACTTCTTCCGGTTCAGCGGCATCTTCCGCAGCGTGTTCCTCTACGCCAAGCCCGCCGCGAATGTGGATGACCTGTGGCTGCAAACGACGCTTTTGGAGGACAATACCACCGGCAAGCTGAAAATCCGACTGCTCCTCAGCGGCGAAACAGAAAACATCACTGCCCACTGTACCATTGACGGACTGCTTAACGAGGATGTTCCCTTGACCTTTGACGGAAAATACCATTTTGGCCCTGAATTTATCTTCCCCAATATCCGGCCATGGTGCCACGAAACGCCCAATCTCTATCATGTGGTTCTGACCCTGACCGATCCAAACGGGGAAGTGTTGGAAGGGATCCCCTATGACATCGGTTTCCGCCGGTTTGAATTGAAGGACGGAATCATGCTGCTGAATGGGGAGCGGCTGGTGATCCGGGGCGTCAACCGCCACGAATGGAACCCCGGCACAGGCCGGGCCATCGGTATGGAAGATATGGAGCGGGCCATGGCAGTCTTCCGGCGCAATCATATCAACGCCGTCCGCACCTGCCATTACCCCAATCAGACACCCTGGTATCATCTGTGCGACCAAAACGGCATTTACATGATGGACGAAACCAATCTGGAAAGCCACGGCTCCTGGCAGAAGCTGGGTAACGTGGAACCCAGCTGGAACGTTCCCGGCAGTTTGCCCCAGTGGAAGGACTGCGTCCTTGACCGGGCAATGTCCATGTTTGAGCGGGATAAGAACCATGTTTCCATCCTGTTCTGGTCCTGCGGAAACGAGTCCTACGCCGGGGAAGACATCCTTGCCATGGCGGATTTCTTCCGCGCCCAGGATCCCAGCCGTCTGGTTCACTACGAGGGCGTGTTCCACAACCGTGCCTTTGACGCGATTTCCGATGTGGAAAGCCGGATGTACGCATATCCTGATGCCATTCGGGCCTATCTGGAAAGCAAGCCGAAAAAGCCCTTCCTTCTGTGCGAATATATGCATGACATGGGAAATTCTCTGGGCGGCATGGAAAGCTACATCCGTCTGGAAGAAAAATACCCGCAGTATCAGGGCGGCTTCATCTGGGATTATATGGATCAGGCGCTGTGGCATGAAAATGCCAATGGGGAGAAGGTTCTGGGCTACGGCGGAGACTTTGGCGAGCGGCAGAGCGATTATGCGTTCAGCGGCAACGGCATTGTCTTTGCGGACGGCAGGGAAAAGCCCGCCATGCAGGAGGTGCGCTACTGGTATTCCGGTGCAGAAGCCCGGAAAGCGCAGGACACTGCCAATGCCGCCGCGGCGGAAGCGTTCCAGGCACAGGAAAGCGGCAGGAATCAACCTTTGAAAGTTGTCCACGGCGACGGTGCCCTGGGTGTTTCCGGGAACAATTTTGAGATTCTGTTCTCCTACCCGGAGGGCGGCCCGGTTTCCCTGATTTCTGACGGACAGCAGTGGCTGTGGCGCGCGCCCCGGCCTGCCTTCTGGCGTGCTCCCACGGAGAACGACTTGGGCAATGGCTTTGCCGCAGCCAGTTCCATTTGGGCGGCTGTGGACGCTTGGCAGAAGTGCAGCAACATTCAGGTTCTGGAAGAATCGGAGGATAGGGTCTGCATTCGCTATACCTACACCGCCCCCGCCATGCCCGGTCTGAAAACGGAGGTAACTTATGCCGTTGACAGCGAGCGCCGCATGAAAGTGGATGTCCACTACTTTGGTATGGAGGGGCGGCCGGAGCTTCCGCTGTTCGGCCTGCGGTTTGCTACCCCGGTTCCTATAGAGCGGGTGGAGTGGGTCGGCCTGTCCGGGGAAACCTACCCGGACCGGAAGAAGGGCGGTATTTTCGGCACCTACAGCGAAGTGCCACACATTGCAGACTATCTGGTGCCCCAGGAGTGCGGCTGTCATATGGACACCCACCAAATGATCCTCCGTCTGGCGGGTCTCGCTTTGACGATTCAAAAGGATGCGAAGCCCTTTGCTTTTTCTGCCATTCCCTATACCCCTCAGCAGCTGAGCGAGGCCTTCCACGCGGACGAGCTGCCCGTTCCATGCAGAACGGTGGTGACGCTCTGCGGTGCTATGCGGGGTGTCGGCGGCATTGATAGCTGGGGAGCCAATGTGGAAGAAGCGTATCGGGTTTCCGCTGAAAAGGATATTGGCTTCTCCTTCCGGTTCCGGCTTTGAGGATTCTGGAAGAACG
>JBJDYI010000010.1:0-4327 GCA_051867165.1 Faecousia sp.
CAGAGTCCAGAAGCATTACCATCAACGGAAACCAGACGGTTTATGTGCGGGTGACAGATGCAGAAGGAACGGTGTATGAACAGAACCGTTCCATCCGCTGTTATGATACGGAAAAACCAACCCTTTCTGCTTCCCTTACGGATGGTGTGCTGACCATCCAGGGAAATGATGCGGTATCCGGGATCTCTGCGGTAACCGTTAATGGGACTACTTATACGGAACTTTCGGATGGAAAACTGAAGATCCAGCTCACACAGAAAGACTTTACCACAAAGCAGATTGAGATCACGGTGACGGATGGTGCCGGGAATACTTCCGATAAGTACACCCTCCAGAACCCGTATTATGAATGGGCGGTACGCCAGGCACAACAGCAGAATACAGCGAACAGCGATATGAGTACCACGGGCACTGCTTCTACAACGGAAGAAACAACCACATCCCCGCTTCCGCAGGATGCACAGGCATCGGAACCAACAGAGGCAAGGGGAACTGTGGATGACCGCACTGTGACGGGGATTGAAGAAGAACTGGCAGCATCCGGGGAAGATGCAGAAAACATTACCCAGACAGCGACAGAAGGGACGAAAGAGTTTTACACCATTTCTACCAAAAGCGGCAAGGTGTTTTATCTGGTCATTGATAATTCCAAGTCACAGGACAATGTGTATTTCCTGACGGAAGTCAGTGAAAAAGACCTGATGAATTTCACGCTTTCCGATACGGTAACTCTTCCGGAAGTGGATACTGTATATGCAGAGCCGGAAACAGAGGAACCGGAGCCGACCCAGGAGCCGGAAGAGGAAGAACCGGAAACAGAGGAAGTGCAGATGCCGGAGGATAAATCACCGGTGGGTTCCTATCTTCTGATCGGTCTGGTAGCTGCCGGTACTTTAGGTGCCGGATATTACTTCAAGGTCTATAAGCCGAAGCATGAATACGATGATGAGGATGAATATGAGGACGACGAGACCGAAGAAGCGGAAGAGCCTGCGGAACCGGATGATGCGGAAGAAGAAACACTTTCGGATGAAGAGGAAGTCCTGGAAGATGAGGAGGAATCGTAATGGGGTGTTTTGATGCAGATGAAAAAATATCCGGTTATTTATGCAGACCCGCCTTGGCAGTACCGTGTGTATTCCAAAAAAGGATTGGGGCGGAGTGCAGAGAGCCATTACCCCACAATGGGGATTGATGAGATCCGTGCCCTGCCGGTGGCGGAGATTGCAGAAAAAGACTGTGCCCTGTTTTTGTGGGTTACGATCCCGTGCCTGCTGGAAGGACTTTCCGTCCTGCAGGCATGGGGATTCCAGTATAAGACCATTGCTTTTGTCTGGATCAAGCAGAATAAGAAAGCGGACAGCCTGTTCTGGGGAATGGGGTACTGGACAAGGAGCAATGCCGAATTCTGTATCCTGGCAACCAGAGGTTCACCGAAACGGCAGTCTGCCGGAGTCCATCAGGTGATTGTATCCCACATCGAGGAGCACAGCAAAAAGCCGCAGGAAGCAAGGGAGAGGATCGTGCAGCTGATGGGGGATGTTCCCCGCATTGAGCTGTTTGCCAGGCAGAAGACGCCCGGATGGGATGTCTGGGGGAATGAAGTCGAATCCGATATTGAAATGGAGAGCAGAAAGGAAGAGTGAGATGAAGTTAGTAATAGCAGAAAAGCCGTCTGTTGCGATGGCTCTGGCGAAGGTGGTCGGAGCCAGAGAACGAAAGGATGGATATGTGGAGGGAAAGGAGTATCTGGTTTCGTGGTGCGTCGGGCATCTGGTGGCATTTTGTGACGCATCGGAATATGATGAACGTTACAAAAAATGGAGATATGAAGACCTCCCGATTATACCGGAAGAATGGAAAAGGAAAGTCCTTGACGGGACAAAGAAGCAGTTCCAGATTTTAAAGAAACTGATGAACAGCAAAGAAGTGGATGAGGTCATCTGTGCCACAGATGCCGGAAGGGAAGGGGAGCTGATCTTCCGTCTGGTCTATGAGCAGGCAGGATGTAAAAAGCCGGTCAAAAGGCTCTGGATCTCATCCATGGAAGAGCGTGCAATTAAAGAAGGGTTTAAATCGTTGAAAGACGGTTCGTGTTATGAAGACCTTTATCAGTCAGCCTTATGCAGGGCAAAAGCAGACTGGCTGGTGGGAATCAATGCGAGCCGTCTTTTCTCTGTCCTTTATAACCAGAACCTGAAAGTGGGCAGGGTGCAGACCCCGACCCTTGCCATGATCGTGGACAGGAACCAGAAGGTGAAGGAGTTTGTAAAAGAAAAATACTATGTAGCCCACTTAACATTCGGGGAGTTTGATGCTGTTTCCGGTCATTTCCAGAAAAAAGAGGAAGCAGACAAGGTGGCTTCGGACTGTAAGGAACGCATGTGCCAGGTGGAGAAAGAAGATATCCAGACAAAGACGGTCAGGCCTCCGAAACTGTATGACCTGACTTCGCTCCAGAGGGATGCCAACCGGATTTTTGGTTATACGGCACAGCAGACGCTGGACGCAGTGCAGGAAATGTATGAAAAGAAGCTGGTGACGTATCCCAGGACAGACAGCCAGTATCTGACGGATGAGATGGGCGAAAGTACCAGAAAGCTCATTCAGGTGCTGTTATCCAGGATGCCTTTTTCGGAGAGGATGGAGTATGAACCGGAGGTCTCCAAAGTACTGAACTCTAAAAAGGTTTCAGACCATCATGCAATTATCCCCACTTCGGAAGTGGAGAAAGCAGACCTTCAGAAGCTGAAAGAAAAGGAGAGGAACATCCTGTATCTGATCAGTGCCAGAGTACTCACTGCAACAGCAGATTCCTATATTTATGAGACCCATAAGTGCCAGCTGACCTGCAACTTCCATACGTTTTATTTCAATGCAAGGAAGACAAAACAGGAAGGGTTCCAGGCGATAGAGAAGAAACTGAAACAGTTTCTTGGTGTCAGGGAACCGGAGCAGGAAGCAGAGTTTGACCTTTACCTTGGAAGGAATATCGGTCCGTGCAGCACTTCTGTTTCAGAAAACTTTACCCAGCCTCCCCGCCAGTATACAGAAGATACTCTTCTGGCGGCGATGGAGAGGGCAGGCAATGAAGATCTGACAGAGGATACGGAAAAGAAAGGTCTGGGAACACCGGCAACGAGAGCCGGGATCATTGAAAAACTCATCCAGTCCGGTTTTGTAAAACGGGAAAAGAAGAATCTGGTGCCGACAGATGCGGGGAATGTCCTGGTCACAGTCCTTCCGGATGAGATTAAGTCCCCGAAGATGACAGCAGAGTGGGAGATGGCATTAAACCATATCGCACAGGGGACAGAGACGGCAGAGCATTTCCTGAGTGGAATTACAGATATGCTGGGAGAACTGATTTCCCGTTACCATTCGATTTCAGAGGAGGAGAGCAGCCGTTTTCCGGGAACAGCAAGGGGAGAAGTGATCGGGAAATGCCCGGTCTGCGGCAGTGATGTGCGGGAAGGTAAGAAGAATTATTACTGTACCGGGCAGGAATGCCGCTTTTCTTTGTGGAAGGATGACCATTTCCTTGCAAGCCAGGGGAAAAAGATGGACAAAGCAACTGCAAAAAAATTCCTGAAGAAAGGCAAAGTCCATTACAAAGACCTGGTATCGAAAAGAACCGGGAAAAGTTATGAAGCTACTGTAGAAATGGTAGCCGATGGTGAGGGAAAAGCACAGTTTAACCTGCATTTTCCCCAGCGGTAGTTAGGAATCGGGCAGCCAGAAGGCTGTCTGTTTTCATATAAAAAATGAAAGAGAGGACATGATCTATGAGAAGAACAGGAAACTTAAGGAGACTCGTATCCGGATTTCTGGCAGGAATGACGCTGTTATCCACGGTGTTATCGCCCATGACAGCTTATGCGGCAGAACCAAAAGCAGAAGAAAAGCCACCCCTTTATGAAGAGGTCAAGGATCTGCTGGACGAAGATGAGGTGGTAAAAGCCAAAGATTATGAAATTACTGTTGGCAGTGAATTTGATGTCACCTGTGATTTTACCGGGCTTGAGATCAAAGATGACAAAAAAGTAAAAGTCACTTTTGAGGAAGCTAAGAATGAAGAGGGGAAGGATTTTGCTTTAGACCACGCAGACAGTTATAAAGCCGTCTACTATGTAGAACCGGTCAATGAGGCACATCCGAAGTACCAGATCAGCAGAAACCTGATCGTAAAAGAGGCGGAAACAGAAGCGCAGGCTGCTTCAGAAGGAGGCGGTGAAGATGCCGGTTCCGGCGGTACAGAGGAAGCGGCAGATGACGGGGAGGCAGACTCGCAGACGTTATCTGTAGAAGAGAGTGAAACCGCAGAAAC
>JBJDYI010000011.1:0-4315 GCA_051867165.1 Faecousia sp.
CTTTTGCCCCATCCGTGCAGTTCTAAAAATGGGAAATACATACAGTATTCCCTCATCTTTAGAACTTTCGGCTGGATCAAAATCTTCTGCCGTCGGCTCTTGCCGATTTAATCAGAGCTTCCCCGGAAGAATAGCGCAAAATTATCCGCAGCCTGCTTGACAAAGGCTGCGGAATTTTGTATACTCTCGAAGTGTGAAAAATATGAAAAATATGATTGGAGGACAACCGTGGCTGGAGGAAAACACGTTCTTGGCAAGCAGAAATCCCAACGGGTTTTTGGCACTGTCAAGGTGGGTGACCGAGGACAAATCGTCATCCCCAAGGAAGCCCGGGAGCTGTTCGGCATCAAACCGGGAGATACGCTGCTGATTTTGGGAGAATCTAATACAGGGCTCATCGTGTCTCGTCCCGAGGTGCTGAATGAGATTGCCAATGAAATACTGAACAATGTGAAAAAAGAGAATTAAAAGAAGAGGAATAAAAAGATGGAACAATTACTGGAATTGTATCAGTCCATGGGCATTTCTCCCGCAGTCTATGCCTACGGCGAGAAGGCCATTGCCCGGTTGAAAGACCGATTTGATGCCATTGATCAGGTGGCAGAATACAATCAGGCCAAGGTTCTGCATGCCATGCAGAAGAACAAGGTCTCTGCGGCCTGCTTTGTGGGTACCACCGGCTACGGCTATGATGACTTTGGCCGGGACAATCTGGAGCGCGTCTATGCCGATGTGTTTCACACGGAGGCTGCCCTGGTACGGCCTCAGATCACCTGCGGTACCCATGCTCTGACCATTGCCCTCAGCGCCAACCTGCTGCCCGGGGATGAGCTGCTGTCTCCCGTGGGCTTGCCCTATGACACATTGCAGGAGGTCATCGGTATCCGCCCCAGCCCCTGCTCTCTGGCAGAGTATGGTGTGGCTTACAAGCAGGTGGATCTGCTGCCCGATGGTACCTTTGACTATGAAAACATTGCCAGGGCCATTACCTCTAAGACCAAGATGATTACCATTCAGCGGTCCAAGGGTTATGCGACACGGCCCACCTTCTCGGTGACACAGATTGGTCAGCTGATTGCCTTTTGCAAGAACATCAAGCCTGATCTGCTGGTCATGGTGGACAACTGCTATGGTGAGTTTGTGGAGACCATCGAGCCCTCTGATGTGGGCGCGGACATGACCGTGGGCAGCCTCATCAAGAATCCCGGCGGTGGCCTTGCGCCCATCGGTGGTTATATCGCCGGTACCAAGACCTGCGTGGACCGCTGTGCCTACCGGCTGTCTGCTCCCGGCCTGGGCCAGGAGGTGGGTGCCAATCTGGGACTCATGACTTCCCTGTATCAGGGCTTCTTCCTGGCACCCACGGTGGTGGCAGGCGCGGAAAAGGGCGCTATTTTTGCCGCCAACCTCTATGAGCCTCTTGGCTTCCGCTGTGTGCCCAATGCCACCGAAAGCCGCCACGATATCATTCAGGCGGTGGAACTGGGCAGCGAAGAAGGCATGATCGCCTTCTGTAAGGGCATCCAGGCTGCAGCGCCTGTGGATTCCTTTGCTACCCCCTGGCCCAGCGATATGCCCGGGTATCTGGACCGGGTCATCATGGCTGCCGGTGCCTTTGTCCAGGGCAGCTCCATTGAACTGTCTGCTGACGGCCCCATTCGTCCGCCCTATGCCGTTTACTTCCAGGGTGGCCTGACCTGGTATCATGCCAAGCTGGGTATCCTGTTGAGCTTGCAAAAAATGTTGGATGCCGGACTGGCATCCCTGTAAAGGAGAAAGAAAAAATGACTTGGTTTTGGTTTGCAATTATTACCCTTCTGTGCTGGTCCGGTTCCGATTTCTTTTCCAAGATCGGCTGCCGGGATGCTGCCGACAAGTATAGCCAGTTTAAAATGGTCATGGCAGTGGGTCTTGTTATGGGTCTGCACGCCATGTATGAGATCTTCATCGGCGGCGTGGAAATTTCCATGCAGGTGATCCTGACCTATTTGCCGGTGTCTTTGCTGTATATCGGCTCCATGACTCTGGGTTATGTGGGTCTGCGTTACATTGAGCTTTCCATTTCTTCCCCCATCTGCAATGCCTCTGGCGCCTTGGTGGCCATTGCCGCCATTCTCACCGGCAGCGCGGAACCCATGGAGGCCCTTCAGTATCTGGCCATTGCCCTGGCTTGTGTCGGTGTCATTGGCCTGGGTTTCGTGGAGGCAGGGGAGGACGAGGAACTCCGGGCTGCCCGGCAGGAGGCCTCCAACTATAAGTATGCCAAGTCCTGGCTGGCTCTGGCGCTGCCCGTTGCTTATTGCCTGCTGGACGCCGCAGGCACCTTTGCCGATGAGCTGGTGCTGGAAACCCTCAATGAGGATTCTGCCAACGTGGCCTATGAGCTGACCTTTTTGGTCAGCGGCATTGCCTGCTTTGTTTACACCGTGCTGATCAAAAAGCAGAGACTGGTCCCCAAAGTGGAAGGCCCCAAGTATGTGGCTGCTATTTTTGAAACGGCAGGCCAGTTTACTTACATCATGGCTCTTGCCAGCGGTGACGCTGCCCTGGCAGCCCCCATTATTTCCTCCTACTGCATGGCCTCCGTTCTGTGGAGCCGCCTTTTCCTGAAGGAGAAGCTGAGCTGGAAGCATTATGGCTGCATCCTGGTCACCGTTGCGGGCATCGTCATCATGGGAATTTATGATATGTAATGCTATTTCTTGATAAAAAGCCGGTACTTCGTAAGAAGTACCGGCTTTGCTTACGCCAGAAAATTACAGGTTGAAGTAACGCTTTGCGTTATTGAAGGAGATGCCTTCCACGATCTTTTTCAGGGAAGCTTCGTTGTTGGGATATTCGCCGTTTTCCACCCAGTTGCCAATGAGGTTGCACATAATGCGGCGGAAATAGTCATGGCGGGCATAGCTCAGGAAGGAGCGGGAGTCGGTCAGCATACCGATGAAATTGCCCAGCAGGCTCAGGCTGGCCAGGGACTTCATCTGCTCTTCCATGCCAACCTTGTGGTCATTGAACCACCAGGCGGAACCATGCTGGATCTTGCCGGGGACCTCGGGTCCCTGGAAGCAGCCAATCAGGGAGCCCAGCTGGGCGTTGTCAGCGGGATTCAGGGAGTACAGGATGGTCTTGGGCAGGGCGCCGGCCTCATCCAGTGCAGACAACAGCTTGGAAATGTTGCCGCCGCAGGTGTTTTGGGCGATGGCGTCCACGCCGGTGTCACCGCCCTGGAGCTTGAAAATCCGCTGGTTGTTGTTGCGCAGACAGGAGTAGTGCAGCTGCATGGCGATGTCCTTCTTGTGGTATTCCTTGCCCAGAGTCATCAGAATCACGGTCTGGTAGCCTTCGATTTCTTCCACAGTCAGCGCTTCACCCTTCAGGGCCTTTTGGTATACGGCATCCGCCTGCTCCAGGGTGTAGTCCTGGAAGGGGACATAGTCCAGACCATGGTCGGAAGCCTTACAGCCATGGGCATAGAAGTGCTCCAGACGCTCCAGCAATGCATCCAAAACTTCCTGCATGTTATTCAGGGATTCTTTGCCGACAGAAGCAGCCAGGGTCTTCATATAGTCATGCCAACCGCTCTTGTGGATGTTGACAGCCTTGTCGGGACGGTAGGAAGGACCGACCACCACATCAATGGTGGGATCGGCAGCAATTTTTTCATGCCAGATCAGGGAGTCGATGGGATCGTCGGTGGTGCCGATGAAAGCCACATTTGCCTTGCGGATCAACCCCCGGGCAGACATGGTGGGATCGTTTTGCAGCAGATCGTTGCAGTGATCCCAGATGCGCTTGGCGCTCTCGGTGGTCAGGGGCTCATAAACCCCGAAGAACTGCTGCAGCTCCATGTGGCACCAATGATACATGGGATTGCCGATGGCCATTTCCAGCGCTTCAACAAACTTGAGGAAACGCTCAAAGGGATCCGTCATACCGGTGACATACTTTTCCTCTACGCCGTTGGAGCGGATGACGCGCCACTTGTAGTGGTCACCGGCAAAGGTGCCGTCGGGATTCTCACCACCCAGCCAGACCTCGGCCAGGTTGTTGAAACGACGGTCCTCAAAAATTTCCTGAGGATTCAGGTGGCAGTGGTAGTCGGCCAGGGGCATCTTCTCCGCATAGTCATGGAACAGATGCCGGGCAGTGGGCGTTTCCAGGATAAAATCCTTGTTCATAAATTCCTTCATGGTAACACTCCTGTATCGATATAGTAAAGGTACCTCTGCCCGAAACCCGGGCAGAGGTTTGCTGCGCAGCTGATTATCTCTGGATACGGCCGGAGCCGTCGCCGCCGGCCAGTTTCTCTACTTCA
>JBJDYI010000012.1:0-4284 GCA_051867165.1 Faecousia sp.
GGAAGTGGAGATGGAAATATTGCGGCGGATCTCTTCAGGATCATAGTCGCAAACGGTGTTGCCGTCGGCATTCTTACCCATACGGTCAATAGCACCAGTCATATAAAGCAAGCTCTCAGCCAGGGCAGTCTTACCGCTGCCGCTGTGGCCAATCAGGCAAATATTACGGATGGCGTTAACAGTGTACATAGTCGTTTTTTACTCCTTTCGGGAAGGACGATCCTTCCATGTGGGCTAGAGACACCCGAATAGTGCCATTATACATGAAAAGTTTATTGATTTCAATGTTTTCTTTCGTCACATTGTAAAATTGTGTAAAATGGCACATGGACACCTGACTTTCTGTACAAAACACACAAAAATAGAGCCCGCCATTGGGCGGTGTGTACAATGCACCATGAGAGAACAGCTGTTCTTTACTGGCGAACATCTGCCGTGACCGGACAAGGTGCATAAAGAATGACATGCAGCAAATGACCGGCTGCCGGGCCTGCCCGGTTCGGCAGGCCCGGCACTGCTGAGATTATATATGGATGGACGCTCTTTACCAATTAGGATAGGCTGTACCGTTTCCGCGAACCCATGATTGATAGACGAGAAAATTTTCCTATTGACATTGCCCCGGAGATTCGCTATACTGAAAGAAACAAGTGAATGATTGCTCATATATCGAAATAAACGGAGGGAGTTCCCATGGAAAAGAAAATATATATGATGGAACATCTGGGCTGTGCCAACTGTGCCGCCAAGATGGAGGCCAAATTCAATGCCCATCCTGGGGTGCAGGAAGCGACAATCACCTTTGCCACCAAACAGCTCCGGCTGACAGCGGAATCCCCTGATGACCTGATTCCGGCCCTCCAGGAACTGGCCCGGACGGTGGAACCCGGCATCGTCATCATCCCCCGGGATAGCCACCGGGCCGAAGAACATCAGCATCATGAGGACTGCGGATGCGGTCATCATGAACACGGAGAAGGCTGCGGCTGCGGCCATGACCATCACCGGGAGGAACATTCCGAACCGGCGCATCAGCGTATGCCGGAGGAGACCTTGCTGACCCTGGGGGCCGTCCTTTTCGTTGCAGGCCTGGCGCTGGACTATTTTGGAATGGTGGGACTATCCTTCCTGTGCTGCGGGATTGCTTACATCCTGCTGGGCCGGGAGGTTGTCACCGCTGCGGTGAAAAACCTCTTCGGGGGCCATGTCTTCGATGAGAATTTCCTCATGTCCCTGGCCACTCTGGGCGCTTTCGCCATCGGGGAAGCGCCGGAGGCCGTTGGTGTTATGCTGTTTTACCGGGTGGGCGAATATTTTGAACACCGGGCAGTGACGCGCAGCCGCAGCCAGATCATGCAGGCCATCGACCTGCGGCCGGAAACGGTAAATCTGTTGGTCCGGGGCAAAGTCCGGGTAACCCCGGCGGAGCGAGTGCTGCCGGGCGCGCTGGTGCTGGTGCGGCCCGGTGACCGGATTCCGCTGGATGGAATCGTGGTCAGCGGCGAGAGCCGCATTGATACCGCACCCATCACCGGTGAACCGGTGCCGGTCCGGGTGACGGAAGGGGATAAGGTGCTTTCCGGCTGTATCAATACTCTGGGCCAGCTGACCGTGAAAGTGGAAAAGCCTCTGTCTGAATCCATGGTCACAAGAATCCTGGACAGCGTGGAAAACGCCGCGGCCAGCAAACCCAAAATCGACCGTTTTATCACCCGGTTTGCCCGGATCTATACGCCTGTTGTGGTGACGATGGCTGCTGCCGTGGCCATCATCCCCTCCCTGGTCACCGGAAACTGGCTCCACTGGGTCTACACTGCCCTGACGTTTCTGGTCATGAGCTGCCCCTGCGCGTTGGTGCTCAGCGTGCCGCTGGCATTCTTTGCCGGTATTGGTGTTGGCAGCAAACAGGGCATCCTCTTCAAGGGCGGCCAGTCTATGGAGGCCATGAATAAAGTGAAGGCCGTGGTCATGGATAAGACCGGAACCCTGACAAAGGGAGAGTTCCGGGTCCAGAAGGTGGTGGGCCAGGAAAACCTGCTGAGTCTCTGCGCCTCCTGCGAGCAGCAGTCCACCCATCCCATTGCGGCCAGCATTGTTGCCGCCGCCAGGGAACAGGGCCTGGAACTGAAGACCCCCGATAGCCTGGAGGAACTGGCAGGCCGGGGTGTCCGGGCCATGGTGGATGGTCAGGAGATCCTCTGCGGCAATGCCAAGCTCCTGGAAGAACAGGGGGTGGCCCAGAAGGCAGTCCGGGACAACGGAACGGTGGTTCTGGTGGCGGTAAACGGTATTTATGCAGGCTACATTCTGATTGCGGATACGCTGAAATCCGGTTCTGCCGATGCGGTAAAGACCTTAAAAGCCAGAGGGCTTACCACCGTCATGCTCACCGGCGACAGTGCTGCCACCGCTGAAGCGGTAGGCAGGGAGTTGGGACTGGATGCCGTCCATGGGGGATTGCTGCCCCAGGAAAAGCTGGAACGGCTGCAAGCCATCCGGAAAGAGACCGGCGCTGTCCTGTTTGTGGGCGACGGCATCAATGATGCCCCTGTTCTGGCTGGCGCCGATGTGGGTGCGGCCATGGGCAGCGGCGCCGATGCTGCCATCGAGGCAGCGGACCTGGTGTTCATGACCTCTGATGCGGCCGCCATCCCGGAAGCCCTGGATATTGCGAAAAAAACCCTGGCGGTTGCCTGGCAGAATGTGATTTTCGCCCTGGCCATCAAGGCCATGGTTATGATACTGGGGTTGTTCGGCTTCGCTTCCATGTGGCTGGCGGTGTTTGCCGACTCCGGTGTGGCCATGCTGTGTGTGCTGAATTCCATCCGGATGCTGTATCGAAAGTCATAGACCAGACTTGCTGTGGATCCTCAAGGGGCTGCCGCAGCATGAAGGTTCCTGTTTCAGCGGGAGAAACCACGCATCTTTGTGGTTTCTCCCGCTGTTTCTGACTGTTCAAAATGAATTGTATTTTCTGCACAAAAAAGCCCCCCGGTTTTTCCCAGAGACTTACAAAAATTCCGTGCTTTATTGACGGGAACGGGATTTCTTGGTATACTTGATAAAATATTCTATAAAATAAATCATAGTAAATTATACGGAAGGAGAATTCTCATGAACTATTACGAAAGAGCCCAGGCGCTCAAAGAGGAAACCGTTGCCAACCGCCGTTATCTGCACTACAACGCGGAGGTCGGCCTGAATATGCCCAAGGCACAGGCTTACGTCATGGAAAAGTTGGCACAGTTCGGTCTGGAGCCCAAGGCATGCGGCCAGGGTGTCACCGCCACCATTGGCAAACCCGGTAAGTGTATCCTGCTCCGGGCTGACATGGATGCGCTGTCCATGCCCGAGGAGAGCGGCCTGGAGTTTGCCTGCCCCACCGGCACCGAGGCCCATTGCTGCGGCCATGACCTCCATGCTGCCATGCTGCTGACCGCCGCCAAGCTGCTGAAGGAGAACGAGGCAGAGCTGAACGGCACCGTCAAGTTCATGTTCCAGCCCGGTGAGGAGAACTTTACCGGTGCCAAGAATATGATCGAAAACGGCATCCTGGAGGATCCCAAGCCCGATGTTGCCATGGCCTACCATGTTGGCCCCGGCAAGATCCCCATGGGTATGTTTATGTACAACGACAGCGGCAAGGCCGTTATGAACTCCATGGACGGCTTTGAGATCCGCATCCAGGGCCGTGGCTCCCACGGCGCTTACCCCCAGATGTCCATCGACCCCATCAACATCGGTGTCCATGTCCATCTGGCTCTTCAGGAGCTGATCGCCCGGGAGTGCACCCCCAGCGACTCCTGCGTTGTCACCGTGGGCCAGTTCAATGCCGGTTCCGCTCCCAATATCATTCCTGAGAGCGCCGTCCTCACCGGTACCATCCGCACCAACAGCCCCGATGCCCGGAAGCTGCTGCTGAAGCGTCTGACCGAGGTCAGCGAGCTCACCGCCAAGGTCTACGGCGGCACCGCAGAAGTGGTCATGACCGGTGGTGTTGGCCCCCTGATCTGCGATCCTGCTCTGACGAAGGAGATGGTGGGCTACATGAAGGAGCTGCCCGTTCCCGGTCTTACCGGCTACCCCGGCATCACCGCCAGCGCCTCCGAGGACTTCGCTCTGGTGGCAGAGCAGATCCCCAGCACATTCATGTATCTGGCCGCCGGCTTCCTGGATGAGCGGGGCAACGCTGCCGCCCACAACCCCAAGGTCGTCTTTAACGAGGACGTTCTGCCCATCGGCGCATCCTGCCTGGCACAGTGCGCTACCCAGTGGCTGAAGAAC
>JBJDYI010000013.1:0-4200 GCA_051867165.1 Faecousia sp.
TGGGCGAGTGCGGCGACAAGCTCTCCACCGGCGAAAAGCAGCTGATCTCCTTTGCCCGCGCGATCATCGCCAGACCGGCGATCTTCGTGCTCGACGAGGCGACGAGCTCCGTGGACACGGAAACCGAGCAGCTCATCCAGCAGGCGACGAAGACGCTGATGGAGAACACGACCTCGTTCATCATCGCCCACAGGCTCTCCACGATCCGCCAGGCGGACATGATTCTGGTGATCGAGCACGGTGAAATCGTGGAGCGCGGCACGCACGAGGAGCTGCTCAGTCTGGGCGGCGTGTATCACGAGCTGTATACCACGCAGCTGAGTAGGCTGGAAATTGCCTGACAGATCTATCATTTATAGGAGAGTTTGGGAAAAGAATATTGACTAATTAAACAAAATGGGGTACTATATATTAGAAGATATATAATTCTGCATATACTCAAAAAGAATAGGAAGAAAAGGGAAATGAAAAAGCTAATTGCATTGACGGTACTCATTTGTGTTTTGCTGGCGGTGGCATTGAATGCAAGTGCAGAATCAGAAGAGGGACAGTTTATTCCGTCCTTGTTGAATGAATTGGAGTTGGGCGAAGCGTATTGGATTGAGAACACAATAACACGCGAATCATTTGCAGGTGTTCTGTATGAAGATATGAAAAATTCTGGAAATGCTCGGGCATGCAGAATCATGGAAGATGCTCTTGAGGATGGCTGCATAGCTGTTGGTGATCTTGCGGGGTTTATAACCCTCATCGCAATCAGCAATACTGAAGGATTGTTTGTTGGCTATGATGAAGCTGAAGGTACTTGTACATATGTCTGCCAAGAAAAGACAATAAAAAGCGGGGAAGAACATGGGGAAATGGAGGCATTAATACACGCCGTAGGCGAAGGCAGGTTTATTATTCTCGAAAACCAGAACATACTCATGTCAATTGATAGTGCCAATAAACCCAGAGGATATGGATATGTTGAGCTGCAAGGATGGCAAGAGGGAGAAACCAGAACAAGAAAATATGAACCTTTGATGATTGATGCTGCTGGATACACAATTGATCAATGGTGTGAAAGCGGCAGCATGATGGCGAAATTTGCTGCATTCTTTATTCTGGATGTGTTATTCTCCGAGGACGAAGAAGCACAGGCAATTCTTGCAGCCGGTCAGGACCGCGGATGTTTGGGCATGTGCCGAAGCGGTGATTCGCTCATTCTTGTGACTGTAGGCGGAGGACATGCTGTGGTGTTTGTTTACTCTCCGGGGACGCATCAAGGGTATTATAGGATTTGTGCCGATGCTGCAGAACTTGGTCAGGAGTATGAAGCGCTTCTGTCATTTAATGATGAAGAAAACGGTATAGTGTTAACCATGGTCAGCAGAGAAAAGGTCCTGGTCGAAATGACAGAAATTGCAGAGATGCTCTACAGGTAATGCAAATGATGCAATAACACCTCAAGAACCAGATTGTCCATGCAGATGATTATTATCGCACAATAAAAGCCTGTTCAGTTTAGCGCTTTGCTGTCATATGCCATACGGCCTTGAGCTTGTCGGTAGGTTTGGGTGATAAGATGTCTGTACCAAGCACGGGCGGCCTTGTGGTAATGACGAGAAGTAATTCGATGAGTTAAGTTCTTTATGCATGCGCAAGCAATGCAGAAAAAGTGAAACTTGCTTGACAAGAGTGGTTTTCCGCGCTATACTGTCCCTATCTGAAATGACGAAGAAGAGTACCCCTGCAGGGCTGCTTCAAAGAGAGGCGCGCCGCGGCTGAAAGCGCGCCAGGCACAAGCAGGGCGAAGACCACCTTCCGATCGGGTCGCGAGGCGCGCGATACAGCGGCAAAGAGCACCAATCAGGGTGGAACCACGGGCAGAATTCTTCCGCTCGTCCCTCGAAAACACGCGAGGGACGAGCGTTTTTTCGTCCCGAACCGGCATGATGCCGGCTGCATTTCCGACAACGTGATGTAAGTCCCGTTGCTTTGCGGCCGAGTTCGGAGCTTTGCAGAAGGACTTACATAAGGCAAACGGGAAAGGGAGGAACCACAATGAAAATCATCTACAAGGACGGCACGGTCGCAGAATGTCCCAAGGAAGAGGAGCTGCATGTGCTGCGCCACACGGCGGCGCACATTCTCGCGCAGGCTGTGAAGAACCTGTATCCGAATGCGCACTTTGCCTACGGCCCGGCGACCGAGAACGGCTTCTACTATGACGTCGATCTGGGTGAGGAAAAGCTCGCTGACAGCGATCTGGCGAAGATTGAGGCGGAGATGAACAAGATCGTCAAGGCCAATCTGCCGATCAAGGCGTTCACGCTGCCGCGCAACGAGGCGATTGCACTGATGCAGGAACGCGGCGAGATCTACAAGGTCGAGCACATCGGCGATCTGGGCGAGGATGAGGTCATCAGCTTCTATCAGCAGGGCGATTACATCGACATGTGCGTTGGCCCGCACCTGTGCTACACCAAGGCGCTCAAGGCGTTCAGACTGACCCAGGTTTCCGGCGCGTACTGGAAGAATGACCGCAACAACAAGATGCTGACCCGCATCAACGGCACGGCGTTCGCCACCAAGGACGAGCTGGCGGAGCACATGGCGGCGCTGGAGGAGGCGCGCAAGCGCGACCACAACAAGCTGGGCCGCGAGCTGGAGCTGTTCACCACGGTGGACTGCATCGGTCAGGGCCTGCCGATCCTGCTGCCCAAGGGCGCGCGCATCATTCAGCTGCTGCAGCGCTGGGTGGAGGACGAAGAGCAGAAGCGCGGATATCTGCTGACCAAGACCCCGCTGATGGCCAAACGAGAGCTGTACAAGATCTCCGGTCACTGGGATCACTATCTGGACGGCATGTTCGTGATGGGCGACCCGCACGACGAAACGAAGGAGTGCTTCGCGCTGCGCCCGATGACCTGCCCGTTCCAGTATCAGGTGTTCCTCAACCGCATGCGCTCCTACCGCGACCTGCCGATGCGCCTGGGCGAGACGAGCACGCTGTTCCGCAACGAGGATTCGGGCGAAATGCACGGCCTGATCCGCGTGCGCCAGTTCACCATCTCCGAGGGCCATCTGATCCTGCGCCCGGAGCAGCTGGAGGAGGAATTCGCCGGCTGCCTGAGCCTGGCCAAGTACATGCTGGATACCATCGGCCTGGGCGAGGACGTGACCTACCGCTTCTCCCAGTGGGACCCGAACAACACAGCCAAGTACGAGGGTACGCCAGAGCAGTGGGATGAGGCGCAGAGCCTGATGAAGAAGATCCTCGAGGATCTGAACGTGCCGTATACCGTGGGCATCGACGAGGCGGCCTTCTACGGCCCGAAGCTGGACATCCAGATCAAGAACGTGTTCGGCAAGGAGGACACACTCATCACGATCCAGATCGACATGCTGCTGGCCAAAAAGTTCGGCATGGAATACGTGGATACCGATGGACAGAAGAAGAACCCGTACATCATCCACCGCACTTCCCTGGGCTGCTACGAGCGTACGCTGGCGCTGCTGATTGAGAAGTATGCCGGCGCGTTCCCGACCTGGCTGGCTCCGACGCAGGTGAAGATCATGACCATCACCGAGCGCGGCGACGACTGGGCCCGCGAGGTGGAGGCGGAGCTTCTCTCCCGCGGCATGCGCGTGGAGCTGGACGTGCGCAACGAGAAGATCGGCTTCAAAATCCGTCAGGCGCAGACCGAGAAGGTGCCGTACATGCTCATCATAGGCGACAAGGAGGCCGAGGAGAAGGCCGTGGCCGTGCGCAGCCGCAAGGAGGGCGATCTGGGTACCATGCCGCTGATGGACCTGGTGGAGAAGCTCGAGGTGGAAATCCGCACCAAGGCGCGCTGATCGGATGCATGCACAGGCGAGCGGCGCATGAAAGCATTTTCCCAGAAAAATGCGGAAATATTGCAAAATAAAGCTTGACAATCGGGCGGCTTTGTCGTATCATAATCGGGTACGAAGTAGAAGCCGCCCGCTTCTCGCCCGGCACAATCGCGTGACCGCGGCACATGGCATCCTGATTTGACATGTCAAGGAGCGGGTATGCTTACCCGCTCTTTTTTGTGCTGTAAAGTGCAAAGACTCAATGGAGGTGTATCGCAAACCATATGGCAGTAGATCTGATGATGAACGAGGAAATCCGCGATCGCGAGGTGCGTGTGATCGACCAGAACGGTGAACAGCTGGGCGTTATGCCGACCC
>JBJDYI010000014.1:0-15766 GCA_051867165.1 Faecousia sp.
GATGGCAAACTGGCTGGACAAAATTCTGGGCCTCATGCCGTCTCATTTGCTGGAACTCTATCAGAATCTGGGTTCCTTCAAAATTCTCACCGTCTTTGGTAAGGTTTTCCGTACTTTAGACATCAGTATTCCACTCTATCTGACACTGTCCGTCATATTGATCCCCATGATGTATCTGGAATATCGGAGGAAGAGAGCATAATCATTACAGTACGATATGGATACCGCTTGTGTGAAGCTGAAATTCACAGATAGCAGCATGATTGCGATTGATACCATCGCCATGGAGAATGAAGTTGCTGACAATATGTATCAGCGCTCGGAACTGGACTGTCTGATTTACAATGACCCGTCAGCATACGCTGACCTGATTTAGAACGGCGATCCAGAAACTTATCTGAAAACGGTAACAGAATATAAACTTTTTGATAGTTGATTACATACCGCCCGTGGGAGAAATCCCGCGGGCATTTTTTGTTACTTTTTTGTGATGCCTGTCGCCTTTTGCATTCATTTAGTATGAAATAACTAACATCGAATGCGGACTTTCGTCTCCAAAACACTCCGGAAGTTTCCCATTACTACAACATAGATCGTAATCCATGCTGCGGCAAACCATATTTCGCTCTTTTCATAAAACCTTCTCATTGCAGCATCCTCCTTTTTACCTATAAATAGTACCGTGTTTCTTTGTCTATCTCAGCGTCTTACCTTGCTTTTCGTTCCTGCCGTTCTGATTTGCGGCTCTCTTTTCGCTTCTGCTTTTCACAATAGGTCAGCGGTTTGCGTCCGGATGTGTGATGGTATTCCCGACAGGCTGCGCAGTCGCCATGTCTTGGACAGTTGACGCGCTTACATAGGCAGGTTTCCTGTTTCATTTTTCCTTCACCGTTTCTCCAGCAGGGCTATGCCCGCACAAGCAAGGCCAATGCCAAGCAGAGTAACAGCGGTTTGCGTTTCCAGACTGCCCAGGCAGGACAGCACCGCAACAGCAACGCCCATTGCCAGAGTCAACGCCTTAAAAATCATAGCGATAACCTCGTGAATTGACTTGTTTTCCATATTTTTTCTCCTCGTATAATAAGTTTCGTATTTTTGTATGTTTTGGAATTGCAGCAGTTTACACCCGAAATTCTACAAGCGTATTCCGTCTGCATATTACTGCGTTCTGTTATCTGAAAAGGCCATCTTGTATTTTGGAAGAATTACTTTCCAGAACAGCAGGCCGTTGATCACCAACAGCACTCCGAAAAGAATTCTTGCTGCCCACTCCGGAATCAGCAGGGCGATTCCGTTCATATCGCCACCTCCGAAGAAGCCGCACAGGATACATAAGTACAGTGGATCCAGCAACAGCATGACGAGAGTGATATAGTACATGCAGGCTTTGAAAACCATGGAGTGGACTTTGCAGATTTGTGGTGTCGCCAAAGTCAACACATAGGCTGCGATGGTTGTCGCGACAGCCCCAACCAGGCAGAAAACACCCAACTGGAGATTACTCATCTGCTGCGCATAGACATCGATCTGAACCCCCACCCCCATAAAGTTGATTTGACGGAACAGGCCGGTGGACAGCGCATAAAACAGATGCGCACCTTCGTGTATCAAATAATAGGCCAGCACTGCCGAAAGCAGGCCGAGATATTGCCGAATCTGTTTGCTCATACAGTAACCTCTCAAATATACTTTTTTTGCGGCATGGTCTCGACGGCGTAGGAATCTGTCATTGCTTTCGCTGTGGGCAAATCCATGGTTCCATCCCGCAGCTTATCCGTCAGCACAATGCCGATACACACCTGACTAAGATGTCGACTGACCGCCTCTTTAGAAAAGCTGTCTGTATCGTTAATGACAAACGCGGCGATGCCATTGGCAAAGATAATCATTTGATTCAGCAAATCTTCTGCGTCCACCTCTGATAATCCAAAGGTTTTCCTGATTTCTTCCACAAGCGGAGTAAAGATACTTCCAAATTCCTGCTTGAATCGGATGTATGGGCTGTGTTCGTCCCGCTGTGACAGAAACAGCAACCGGTACAGATTCGGTTCCTCCGCCGCAAATCCAACACATCGCATTCCAAACTCTTTAAACGAGGGCGAATATTCAAAAACATCCGCCATATATTGCTGGTATTTCTGCTTGGCAAGCATCCAGACTTCCTCCTTCAGCTCATCCATACTGCTCCACACGGTGAAAATAGGAGAAGATGAAGTGTTCAGGCGTTTGCCCACTTCTCTGGCAACAACTGCATCTATCCCTTTTTCTCGAGTCAGATCATAAGCTGCATTGACAATTTCCTCTTTTGTGTACTTCGGTTTTGGGGGCATAATGTCATCTCCATTTCAGATTGCTCGTTTTGTAACAATGTTTACGTAACGTATGTTATAAATTATAGTCTCTTTGATTGTTCATGTCAATAAGTATTTGAAAACTACGTTTTACAGTTTTATTTTTGCACAATTATTTTCTTTTTGTTTTGTTTAATATCATGAAAGTAATCCGTCTAATTACTTTTTCTTTGTGACTCATTGCTCTTGAAGTTCCTTACCCTGAGAGTTATAATGCGGCTGCAAAACGGAAATCTTGAAAGAAGGTATTGATATGGAAGTATATCTGATCTGTCTTGCAGCTTCTCTGGTGGGTGGTCTCCTGCTCTCCAGGTTGACCAAACTGTTCCATTTGCCCGCCGTTACCGCCTATCTGGTGGCAGGTCTGATGCTTGGACCCTTCTGCCTGGGAGCCCTTGGTATTCCCGGCTTCGGATTCAATTCTCTGGAACAAGTGGAAGCTCTGAATGTAATCACCGAAACAGCTTTGGGCTTCATTGCTTTTACCATCGGCAACGAGTTCCGGCTGAGTCAGTTAAAGGCCACCGGTGCCAAAGCCACTGTCATTGGCATTTTCCAAGCGGTCATCACCACAGTGTTTGTGGATATCGCGCTCATTGTCCTGCACCTTTGTGCACCCAGCATGATCTCCTTTCCCTGCGCCATTACGCTGGGCGCCATCGCTTCTGCAACTGCCCCTGCCGCAACGCTGATGGTTATCCGTCAATATAAAGCAGACGGACCTCTGACACGGCTTCTGATGCTGGTCGTTGCCATTGATGACGCTGTCGGTCTGGTTCTGTTTTCCGTGTCCTACGGCATTGCAACGGCGCTGAGCAATGGGCAAATCAATGTCCTGGCCGTGGTCGTAGAGCCTGTTGTTGAAATTATCCTTTCTCTGGGACTCGGTGCTGTTATGGGTTGGCTTCTGAACTGGGTGGAGCAGTTTTTCCACTCCCGAAGCAAGCGTATGACCATCTCCGTTGCCTTTGTCATGCTGACTGTTGGATTGAGTTCTCTGAAATTCCAGTTGGGTCCCATCCACTGTGGATTCTCTCTGCTGCTGGTTTGCATGATGACCGGCACCATTTTCTGTAACATCTGTCCCACTTCTGAGGAATTGATGGAACGCATCGACAATTGGGTCATGCCCCTGAACATTCTGTTCTTTGTGCTTTCCGGTGCGGAATTGAATCTGGAAATCCTGGCTCAGCCCGTTACAATTCTGGTCGGAATCATTTATATTCTTGCCCGCAGTTCGGGCAAATACTTCGGTGCTTCGCTTTGCTGTCAGTTTACCAAGCAGCCCAAGCTCATTGCCGATAACCTGGGCATTGCCCTTCTGCCCCAGGCCGGTGTTTCCCTGGGCATGGCTTTGACCGCCGCTAATCTTCCGAATGGCGCCATGGCCCGAAATGTGGTTCTCTTTGCCGTTCTTGTCTACGAACTGGTTGGTCCCTACCTCACAAAACAGTCTTTGATGAAAGTCGGAGAAATCAAGCCCGAAGGCCGTACCAGCGCCCGCAGACATAACGCGGTGTCACATCAGCGCAGACATCACGGAATACAAGACGCAAACAAGCTATAATCAAACAGCATCCAGGCAAAAACCCGTTGCTCAGCAACGGGTTTTCTTCTTTTCTGATCTGCATGGTTCCAAGTTTGTTTTTCGGAATTGAATTTCCGTCAGGATGTCGTTCTTCTGAAAGAGCGGCTCATTTTCTAATTAACGGATTTCGTCTGTTCAAAATTTTGCGCCAATGAGCGCCGCGGCGTTTTCTCATTTTTTCAAATCACCCGTGGCCGGGTTGTCGGTCCGTTTGCCATCCTTTGTAAAACGGGAGCCATGACATGGGCAATCCCATGTGTGTTCATTAGGATTCCATTTTAACGCACAGCCAAGATGGGGACAGCGTTTTGTTGTCGGCGTCAGAAAACTAAGAATCGCCTCTCCCGCATTGATCCCAAGCTGTGGATGAAGCATACTTCTTGAGGTTGAAAACACCGAACTGTACGGATTTTCTTTTCCCTGCACCAAATCGGATAACAGCATGGCCGCCACCATGGAGGATGTCATTCCCCATTTATGAAAGCCCGTTGCAATATACAGTCCCTCGGTATTTGCAGAATACGGTCCAATATACGCGACACCATCCAGACTCATACAGTCCTGGGTGGCCCAGTGACCACATTCTATTGCCTGGGGATAATACTGTTTTACAAAAGCGCGCAGTGCCGGCCAACTGCCACCTTTCTTTCCCGTGCGGTGATCCCCGCCGCCTACCAGCAGTATGTCATTGTAATTACGAAAGGACATTCCTTTTTGTGCTTCGTCCACATACATGCCATCCAGCTGTGGTGCATTTCGAAGCGCAAGCACATAGGACCGGTGCTGATAGAGTTTCAGAAAGTAAGCGCCATGCTTATTAAGAAAAGGAAAATGGGTTGTCACAATCACGTTCTTTGCCTGAATCATGCCAGACTTTGTCACTGCTTTTGTCCCAATCAATTCCAGCACCGGCGTATGCTCATAAATGTTCAGCCCTCTGGAAAGAGAATACGCGAACTTCAATGGGTTGAACTGTGCCTGATCTTTCATTTTTACTGCACCAGCCACGGGAAAAGGCAATGGAAGGGAATCACAAAACACGCTCTGTATCCCAAGTGCTTTCAAGGCTTCGATTTCTCGCTCAATCTTTTTCCGGTTATCAATGGAATAAACATAGGAATCTTTGAATTCAAAGTCACAGTCAATCTTTCGGCACAGCAGCGCGTACTGCTTCAGAGCCGCGTCATTTGCTTGAAAATACTGTTTGGCCTTCTCTGGGCCAAACAATTTCATCAATTTCTGATATATCAGGCCGTGCTGGGATGTGATTTTGGCTGTGGTATTTTTTGTAACGCCGCTGCAAATCCTATCCGCCTCCACCAAAGCATAGGGAATCCCCGCCTGATGGAGATGGTAGGCGCATAGAAGACCGCACATTCCGCCGCCTATGATCAGTACATCTGTGCTGATGTTTTTATTCAACCCGGGAAAGTGTTCCGGCTTTGTCATTTCCTCCCATAACGAATGCATTCAAGTCCCTCCTGTTTTTGAATAGCATCCCATAAAAATCGAATGATATTCCAGAAAGGAGGTTTTGGGGAAAAAATCCTCCATCAACAAGAAAAGGAACCTCTCCTGGAGAGAGGTTCCTTTTTTCATTACATATTCTGCACAGCTTCCCAAACTTCTTCAATAACCGGGATGCCAAGTTCCAGATTTTCTTTTCTGGTCTGGAACGACCGTTCACCGGGGAAGAGGACAGATCCATCTTCTTTGACAGGTTCCGATGCTTTCAGATCATCAATGATCTGCTGGGCAATGGCATCGGTCTGTTCCACCGTGTTAAATTTGGTGGGATCGATGGCAATCATAATCTGCGTCAGGCCCACTTCGTCACCAAAGGTACCGATTTTGCTGACAGAATTTCCGTCCGCAAGAATGGTGGCAATCAAATCCAGCATAATGGACAGGCCGCTTCCCTTCCAGTAACCCATCGGCAGCACACGCCAGGTTTTTTCAATCTCGCCGGGATCTGTGGTCAGTTCTCCGGCTTCATTATAGCCACCGGGAACAGGCAGCTGAACTCCCCGCAGACGGCAATCCTCGATTTTGCCATAGCTGAACTGGCTGATGGCACAGTCCACCACCGCATGTTCGCCATTGGACCGGGGAATCGCCATGACCAGCGGGTTGTTGCCGATCCGGCGGTCCTTGCCACCCCAGGCAGGCATATTGGGCATGGTGTTGGACCAGCAGATGCCGATGCACCCCTGCTCTGCCGCCTGCCAACCATAAGTGCCGCCCCGCATCCAGTGATTGTTATTGGCCAGAGCCACGAGACCCATGCCGTTCTGCTTGGCCAGTTCGCAAGCACGGTCCATGGCCTTCTTGGCATTCAGGGGGCCAAATCCCCGGTGTCCATCCCAGCGCTCCATGCTGCCAAATGTGCCAACACAGGTAGCCTGGGCATTGGGATCAATCTCCCCTTTGTCCAGGTAGCTGACCACCCGGGGGAACCGGTTCAGGCCATGGCTGTAAACTCCGGACAGGGAGTTTTCCGTAAAAATCAAGGCAGCTGCCGCTGCATCTTCTGGCTGGAAGCCCCGGGATTCCAGTACGCGGGTAAAGATATCTGCCATTTCCTGATAGGGTACGCGTTTCATAATTCGTTCTCCTTTTTCAGTTCAAATTGGGAAATATGCTGTTTTCTATTGAATATTCCCGGATTATACACCCGAGTGTAACCGTGCGCAAGTACAATCCATACAAAATCCTTCCTTAATTTTTGTCTATTCTGTTATAGCAAAAGCAGACACGGGACAGTGTCTGCTTTTGCTGCGGAAAGAGAGGAAAAAGGGGTTATGGATTGTTATGTATTAAATCGCGCCGATTTTCGTATAAACCGCTTCCAAAGAATCGCCGCTCAGCAGACCATCACGAACACGGTTCTCATCGCCGATCAGCGCAAAAGCACGGTCCAGCACTTCTTCAATCAGATCCTTGGGGATAATCACCACACCATCCACATCACCAAAGATGTAGTCACCAGGGTTGATGGTAACACCATCTATGATCACCGGGATCTGGCACTCATTGATCTCACAGCGGCCCTTGGAGGTCCGGGGATCCTTACCGCGGAAGAACAGGGGGAAATCCATCTCCTTCAGAGCCTTAATGTCCCGGGCATAGGCATCCAGCAGCACACCGGCGCCCTTGCGCTGCCGGACGGCAGTGGCAAACAGCTCGCCAAACACTGCACAGTTGTATTCGCCGCGGGTGACCAGGACGTAAATTTCTCCCTCTCCCAGCTGGTCCACCACCCGGGTCTGGGCAATCAGAGGATTCTCAGGCATGGAATAGACCTGGGTGCCAATGCTGGTGAAGGCAGGTCCAAAAATGACGGTATCTTCGGTCAGGCCGGCAATGGCGTTGCTGAGCGCCTGATTCCGATGGCCCAGACCGTCCAGGACATCGCACAAAATGCCGGAATACAGGTCATTTTTGATTTCATTCAGATTGTACTTCATGATTATGATGCTCCTTATCTTTTGTTAAAGAATACCAAATTTCGCAAAGGCATCGGTGGCACTCATGCCGCCTTCAATGGCCTTTCGGACAGACTTTTCCCCGGCGGCTTTCTCCAGCGCCTTTTCGATCACCTCATCCACAATGCCTCTGGGGACAATGAGGACGCCATCCACATCGCCAAAGACCAGATCGCCATCATGAATGGTGACCTGTCCGATCTCAATGGGACACCGGAAGTCACAGACATAGGTCCGAACAGAGGAATCCTGTGCCCAGCAGCCGGTGCAGAATACGGGAAAGTTTTGTTCCAGCACCTGGGGGGTATCCCGGGTAGGACCGTCCAGCACCGCGCCCACAGCCCCTTTGGTGCGGGTTGTGGCTGTCAGCAGCTCTCCCCACAGGGCACTGTTGTGGGCGCCGGTGGCCACATAAATTTCATTGGGCCGGAGCTGATCCAGCGCTTCCGTCAGGTAACCAAAGGACTTCTTGGGCTGCGAAAAAATGTCATTTTCCAAAACTGTACAGGCCCAGCCCACCAAAACATTCCGGTTGTCCGGCTGAAAAGGCTGCACCATATTGGGCGGCACCAGGGCCGTCAGGGGCCGGATAGACATGGGCAGAAACTGATGGGTATAGCCCATCTGGTCCAGAATATCCCCCACCACAGGGGTATAGAGCTTTTCTCGGATCAGAGAAAACAGCGCTTCATCATTATTCCAACGTGCCATAAGACCTCCTGTTATCATTAATGTCTGCCGCTGAGACGGTGTTCTACCTGAGAAACCAGATTCGCACCGCCGGCTGACGTTACTTTCGGTTTTGCAAAAGCCACAAAGGTTTTCATGGCCTTGCCCTCACCACTGACATTGATGGAATTGCCATGGCAATCCGTCAGGACAAAGGTGCTGCGCATCAAGGGCTTATCCACTTTCACAACATCATCCCAGTAGATGGTGGTCTGCCGGCCCAGGGCCGAATAGGCCACCGCCCGATCCTCATAAAGCGCCACGCACTTCACCAGAGAAAACAGTAAAGTGAAATCACCCATGGCATGGCACAGAAGGCCAAAGCCAATGACAAACCAATAGGAGGATGCTTCCGTTCCGGCCAGGGTGGCATCCATCAGTTTCGCAATGGGGAAAAAGAGTCCCAATGCAATCATCATCGCGCCCATGACAGCCGTCATCCAGGTTTCCCGGATGCAGATGGCAGCTGCATCATGACAGCGCTTTTTTACAATCAGAGCAATAGCAGCAACCAGCATGGCAATGCCGACTGCCAGGGACAGATACAACAAATTCGTCACTTTTTTGTGACCTCCTCGGATAAAAGCCGCAGATTCTCAAATAACTTTTTGCCTTCCATGGTGGCCTGGGGCAGCAGCATGAGAACATCATAAACATAAGGGGTATACGCCAGATTGAGCAGACATTCCGCAAACGCCATGGCAGCTACCTCTTCCAGGGAAAGCAGGCGGCTGCGGCGCTCCCAGGGACCCAGTTTAAAGTTTCGCACCAGCTTCTGATTTACATAGAGATCGGGATTGCGATCCTGAAGGGCATGAAACAGTTCATGGGCCAGCAGCATTTCACAGATATCCACTTCTCCCAAATATTCAGTACCGCCGGAATCCCGGATCAGAGTCTCCGTGGCCAGGGCGTTGTCGGTAAAAATGCGGATCAAGTCCGGTTCATGGTAACAGGCAAAGGTCAACATGCCATTGCCATCAGGCATGGGGAGCCGCTCCACACGGACCCCAAGCTTTTCTGCCAGTTCCTGGCAGGAAACCTCTCCCCATTCCTGGCGCACGCGCTGCGCCAAATCCATGCCGCACTTGCGTGCGGCATGGAAATGAGTCGTATAGTCTTCCAGGCTCACAAGCCTTTGAAGAGGGTCGCGGGATTTGGCGTAGGAAATCCATACCTGCTCTGAAAAACAGGATAATTCCTGACACCAGGATTTGATCATCTTACAGAATCTCAGTACGGCAGGCCACCAGCAGAACGCCTTCTTCGGGTTCCGCTTCCATGAACTCGGAACGCATGACAGTCAGCAGCATCTCCAGATTCTGAGAGCTGGTGAAGTCCAGCACCTTACCACCGATGCACAGGAAGAAGTCGGGGGTACGGGCCATTTCGTTCTTATAGTACAGGGTCTTTTCCCACATCTCGGTGACATTCTTTTCCCAGTCAGCAGCCTTGCAAGCAGCAGCCACAGCATCGCCGCACTGCACCTTGACGAAGCCACGATGGTCCACCACACGGACATTGTACTTTTCGCCGTTCTTGTGGCCGAAGATGTAGAATACATCGTTGGAAACCAGGTCATCCACGTCCTTCTCTTCACAGCGCATGGACGCAGCGGCAATCTTCCGGGCCTCATTGATGTCGCAGCGCAGCTTCAGGTCGGTGGCCTGAACTTCATTGGAACCCATAGCAATGGCAGTGACCTTGGAAGTCTGGGTGTCGATTTCCACCTGGACCTCAATGGTGTCGGGAACGGCACCGTTCTTAATGGCCATTTCCTTGGCTTCCTTCTTGATCTGGCGGATGTCTTCGGTGGTGGGGTTGGGGATAACACGCTCGACCACGTCACGAATCATGGCCAGGGCAACACCGATAGAGGAAATGACTTCGGCATGCTTGGCCAGGGAGTAACGCATGTTCAGCTGCTCGGCAGAGTAAGGCAGCAGAGCGCTGGCGCCGCCGCCGCAGCCAACCAGGTCGATCTGGTCACGGTCGATTTTGTACTTCTCAGCAAAGTTCAGGATGATGGGCTCAATGTGGGTGTATGCCTGATGCAGAATCTGGCGGGCGCACTCTTCCACGCTGACACCAATGTAGTCAGCCAGGGGCTTCATGGCTTTGCGGGCAGACTCCACGTTACCGCGGGAATAGTCGCCTTCCTTGACGTAGCCCAGGATGTTGGCGGCACAGGAGTTGGTCAGAGTGACACGCTTGCCGGATGCCAGCTTGATGCGGACATAGTCAGCAGGGTCGCCTTCCTTGGGAGAGAAGAATTCCAGAACGGGATCCACAATCTCTTCCTCGGGAGTGTAAACAGCGTATTCCAGGCCGCCGATATGAGCGGAACGGGGACCCACGTCCACGATTTTGTTGTTTGCAGCACGAACCATGGAGCCACCGGCAACACCCTGAACCTTCACATCCAGAGAGTTGACATAGGTATCATGACCGCCGACAGAAGCATACTCAACACCGGGACGGCCATTCTTGATGACACCGATGTTGGTGGTGGTTCCGCCGACTTCAAAATAGATACCGTTGGAAGCGCGCAGATACATCAGCGCACCCATGACAGAAGCCGCGGGACCGGACAGCATGGTCAGGACAGGACGCTTACGCATCTCGTCGATGTCCATAACACCGCCGTCGCCGCGCATGATCATCAGCTTTGCCTTGACACCGGCGCTGCGGACAGCCATTTCGGTGCAGTTGGCGGTGTTCATCATCTTGGGCAGAATGGAGCCGTTGATGGCAGCGGTACGGGTCCGGCGGGACAGGCCATACAGTTTGGAAATTTCAGAAGCAACAGAGACCATCAGGTCCTTCTTGTCGGCTTCCTGCTTGACCAGCAGCTCGTGCTCCATGGAGTCAACGCCAAAGGCCTCGGAAGCAACGATAACCTGTGCGCCTTCACCCTGCAGTTTTTCAACCTGTGCCTTGACGGCGGCTTCCGTCAGGCCCTTGTTCTTCACATAGGTGTGGCAGGTGCTGATCTGACGGCCACTGTCCAGAGGGATGTTGCCGATCTTGGACTGGCTCTTGGCCAGCCAGCCTGCAAGGCCGCCGCCGCCCATGGCCAGAATGCCGACCTTCGCTACGTCGCCTTCCACCAGTGCATTGGTAGCCTGGGTGGTGGAGTGAGCAATGAAAACCACGTCATCCGGATGAATGTTATTCTTGGTCAGACAGTTCTGGAAGCACTCAATAACACCTGCTGCCACGCCCAGCTTGTCATCATGGCTGGTCTTGACAATGGCCTCGCCAATGATCTCATTGGTTTCGTTGTCCAGGGCAACGGCCTTGGTATGGGTGCCGCCAACGTCGATACCGACGCGGACCTTTCTATTGTTCATACGAATCTCCTCCTCAAACAATCATAACCCGGTTACCCGGGAGAAAGCGGCTGCGCCGCAGTTTTTTCAAATTAATGTACTTCCCAGGTCAGAAACTAAGACACATGTTGCATTACTGTTTCCGAACAGAATACAGGAGCCTGCGGGAAGAGGGCCTGACGGCCCTCTCCCCACAGTTTACAGGGGTATCATTTTCGATATTTTGTCAGTCAGGAAAAACAATTATGTTGAATTAATAAATTCAACAGGTAATTAAATTGCAAACATGAAGTAAGCAACCATCTCCAGAATGAAGGCGCAGATCAGGCCGAAAGGCAGAGTGGTCTTCATGAAGTCCTTAACAGAAACCTGGGTGTAGCCGATGGCCCACATGTTCCAGGACTGAGTGGGGCAGATGTTGGTGTTGATGGTGCAGCAGGGAATGTAGAACAGGGGGTACAGAATAGCCAGAGGCCAGCCGGTGGCTTCGGCCACAATGACAAACAGAGCAGTACCGGCGCCCCAGATGGTCAGAGGACCACGGTACATTGCCAGGATGCTGAACAGACCGAACAGCAGGAACATCATGAACATGCTGCTGGGCAGGACAGGAGCAATGATGGGAGCCAGCAGGCCCTTAACCATGCCGGCAGCCTTGCAGAACATCTGCAGGAACATCAGGAAGGCCAGAACCAGGCCGACGTCAGCAACGCCGTCGTGGAAGGTCTTCTGAACCAGGTCAGCAATCTTGTTCCAGCTCTTGATGTTGCCGGTGGCAATCAGAGCGAAGATAACAGCGACCAGAATGGAGGGGATCATGCTCAGCTTCAGAACAACTGCAAACAGAACGGGCAGGATGGGAGTGATCATGGCAATGGCGGGCACGTTCTTGTTATCGATGGCACCGGAAGAAGCTGCCCAGGCGTGGGCCTTCTTCCTGGAGTTCAGCAGAACCATGGCAACAATGCTCAGGAAGTGGATTGCGAAAGCAACCACTGCAAAAGCATACCACTCGCTGCCGATAACATACTTCTCTTCGCCAATCATCATGAAGCCGGCAGCCTGGTTCAGCAGAGACTGGTTGAAATACAGGCCGCAGCCGACAGACATACAGAAGGAGCCGGCAGCCAGGGGCTTGGGAATACCCAGGGACAGCATGATGGGGAACACGATAACACCGATGGCAACGACAGCGCCGGGACCATAGGAGGTAGTGAAGATCAGAGCAGTAACCAGGTTCAGCAGCAGGCAGGTCAGGCCGGGCTTGTCGCCGCCCAGCTCAACGGCGTTGCGGATAATGGTGCCGGCGATACCGGTCTCAACCAGGATCCGGCCGAACCAGGAACCGAAGATAATGTAAATAGCGGTGGGACCGAAACCGGTGGGACCGCCGTCAAAAATAGTGGTGTTAATGTCAGTCCAGGTGACGACGCCGCCGAGAGCGCCCAGGCCGGACCACAGAATAGCCATAACAAACAGACCCAGCATCAGGTTGCCGCCCTTGGCAGCATAGACGATGAATGCCAGGAAGGTGATCAGCAGAATAATACCGAGGATCATTTCCATAAAATTACTTCCTCCCTTAATAAATATGTGCGTTTTTGTTTTCCTGACTGGTAAGATATCCCGGAAAAATCAACCCTCTCTCCTTTCATTTCCACACCGGATCTGGGAAAAATTCGGGTGTGGCACTTATGTTTATCGATTTCGTAATTCAGGTTCTCATAAAAAAAGCAATCGACAAACGGAATCGTGTAGATTTCCAAATAATTGGCATTTCTCCTGATTCAACGGGATAAAACTGGGATGAAATACATATATTTGTCAATTACACACTATATTTTTAACACATTATGAATTTCATTTCAACACAAATCAATTCTTTTTTTGCATTTTCAGCAACTTGCAAAAAACGAAATCGATAAACAAACAGCACAATCACCAAAGTTTTTTATCAGCAGTAAAAAGGCGGCAAAGTATATTGACTTTAAAAAATTGTTTTTGCTATAATATAAAAAAATGTGGATATATTCGGTAAATTAACACCGGATTTATCAGAAACAGGACGATATGAACAACAATCACGGAAAAAATGTTACAATCTCCGATATCGCAAGAGCCACCGGCGTGTCCAAGACCACGGTGTCCCGATATCTGAACGGAAAATACAATATGATGAGTCCCGAAACCCGGGACCGGATTGAGGCAGTTATTAAAATGTCAAACTATCGCCCCAACTCTGTGGCGCAGTCTCTGCGGGGACGTCGCTCCATGCAGATCGGCGTGGTGGTTTCGGACATTTCTGTGCCCTATTGCGGCAGCATGGTCCGTGCCGTCAGTCACACCCTGCTGAACGCAGGTTATATCTCCCTGTTCGTGGACTGCAAGGACGACCTGGAGTTGGAAAAGTTTCAGATCCAATCTCTGCTCAGCCGGAAAGTGGACGGGCTCATTGTCAACACCAGCAGTTACGTCAACCCAAGTCTTATTCAGGTGGCCTGTGAAGGTACCCCTGTTGTACTGTGCGACCGGTATGTGGGAGATTATCACTTCCACTTTGTCGGTACTCAGCACCGGGACGCTATTCGCCGCCTGATGACGCATTTAAAAGAAGAGGGATTTGCAAGAGTTGCCCTGTTTACCCAGGAGTATAAAGATATCTCTACCCGCTTTATCCGGCGGGACGCGTTTCTGGAAAGTATTCAGGATCTTTTTCCGGAAGAGGATGGTCTTTCCCTGATTTATAAAATTGATCTGACCGATATGGACACCACCAGACATTATGTTCGATCCCTTCTGGATTCCTGCGGTCCCGGGGAAGTACCCGCTATTCTGGCCGTCAATTCCATCTGCTGCACCCACCTGACCAAAGCCATCAATGACCTGGGTCTGACCGTTCCCGGTGATGTTGGCCTGTGCGCCCCTGATGACTGGGGCTGGGACAGCCAGTTCTCCATCTCCCCGCTTGGTCTGTCCGGTGTCACCGCCTTTGATGTGCAGCCCGCCAAAATTGGTGAAATGGCCGCCAAAACCCTGCTGCAGCTCATTTCCGATCCGGACACCCCCAAGGAGGACGTGCTGCTGCCGGCAGAACTGACCATCCGCCGTTCCACTCAGCTTCGGGCTTTCCGGGAAGGAAAGCTCACGCCGCGAAATCCCACGGAGTTGAGTCTATTCTGATTCTGTTTTCCCTGTCCGACGGACGTTTCTACATTTTTAAGGAGGTAACTGAATAATGGACATTTTAAAGAGACTGGCTGACTCCATCGTTGTTCCCGTGGTTGTTCTGGACAAGGTGGAAGACGCCATTCCCACCGCCAAAGCCATGGCCGCCGGCGGCATTGACACCATGGAAATCACCTTCCGTACCGCCTGCGCTCCCGAATGTATCAAGGCTGTCGCTGACAATGTGCCTGAGGTCCTGGTGGGTGCCGGCACCATCGTCAACCTGGAACAAGCCAAGCTGGCTGTGGAAATGGGTGCCAAGTTTATCGTCTCCCCCGGCTTCATTGAGGAAGTGGTAGCCTGGTGTGTGGAAAACGGCATTGCCGTGGCCCCCGGCTGCGTCACACCCAGCGAAATTATGAGTGCCAAGAAGTATGGTCTGAAAATGGTCAAGTTCTTCCCTGCCAACGTCTATGGCGGGCTCACTGCCCTGAAGAATCTGGCTGCTCCCTTTGGGGATATGAAGTTCCTGCCCACCGGCGGTGTCAATTCCGATAATGTGGGTGAGTTTATCGCTGCTCCCTTTATTCACGCTGTGGGTGGCTCCTGGGTGTGCCCCAAGGCTGACATTGCTGCCGGCAACTGGGAGAAAATTACCCAGCTGTGCGCCGATGCCCGAAAGGCCGCGCTGGGATTTGAAGTTGCCCATGTGGGCATCAATATGCCTGATGCAGAAGCCGCGCTGGGCCTGGGCAATGAGCTGAATAAGGCTTTCGGCCTGGGTGTCAAGGACGGCAACAGCTCCGTCTTCGCTTCCACTGGCATCGAAATTATGAAGGCCAAATATCTGGGTACCAATGGCCACATTGCCATCCGTACCAACAGCATCCCTCTGGCAGCCGCCGCCTTGGAGAAGAAGGGTTATTCCCTGCTGAGCGAAACCGCAAAGTACAAGAATGGCAGAATGGTTGCTGTGTATCTGGCCGGTGAGTTCGGCGGCTTCGCCATCCATCTGCTGCAGAAGTAAATAAAACAATATATTTTAACTGGAGGAAAACAACAACATGGCAAAAATTGTTACTTTCGGCGAACTGATGCTGCGTCTGCAGCCTTTCA
>JBJDYI010000015.1:0-15480 GCA_051867165.1 Faecousia sp.
AAGGTAGACAACATGGTGGTTTTCCATGTGTCTACCTTTATCTTACAGCTTCAAACCGGTACCAAAAGTACCGATTCTTGTTATGGGGGGTGATGGGAATCGTTAACATTTTTGCCCGGCTGGGCAAAAAGAAAGGTAGCCACCAGTTTTTGAACTGGTGGCAGCAAAGCCCCACCGGGGCTTTGCGATTGATTTCTTCGAGTCCCTGCCGATACTTTCGTGAATCGTTCATTCATTACAAAAATCCGTCCACATCCCTTTCGGGATGCGTCCAGATTTCTGGGGACTCTCCCACGGTCTAAAAACATGCCGCCGGCACGTTTTTACCCGCCCTTCGGTCGGGCCGACCTTTCGAGTCCCGTCCATTCCATAAAAATAACAGGTATCCGATTGGATACCTGTTATTTTTATGGGGTGGGTGATGGGACTCGAACCCACAACGCCTGGAACCACAATCCAGTGCTCTGCCAATTGAACTACACCCACCATATTCAGTTTGCGGAAGGGATGCGGCCACACAGAACTTCGCACCGCTCAGTGGAAATGGCACGCCAGGAGGGACTCGAACCCCCGACCTACTGCTTAGAAGGCAGTTGCTCTATCCAGCTGAGCTACTGGCGCATTTCTATGGAGCGGGTGACGGGAATCGGACCCGCGTATCCAGCTTGGAAGGCTGGTGTTCTACCATTGAACTACACCCGCGAATCTCTGCGCTTTCTCTATTCAGCCAGAGCATTTTAACATAGAAATCGCCAGTTGTCAAGATTTATTTTTTAGAATTTCCGGAATTTTTTTATAAATCACGTCTGCCACGGCTCCATCGGCGCACTTGCACACATTGGGGTACCGCTGGGCCACGATGGCGTCACAGGGTGCAAAGGCGAAATCCGCGTCATCCAGCATGGAAATGTCATTTTCGCCGTCACCCACGCAGACCAGGATGCTCCGGCCCAGCTTTTTCTGCAAGGCCCGGGCGGCATTGGCTTTGGAGACGCCCTTGGCGTGGATGTCCAGAATCTTGGGGGCGGCCCGGAACACTTCGCAGTGTTCTCCCAATTCCTGCTCCAGCAGCTGCTGAACTTCATCGAACCGCCGCAGTTCCTCCGGGGTGTACTCATACAGGGCGGACACGGCGGCATGGCCGATGCGGCCATAGAGGGCCAGCTTCAGGAAGGGGCCCAGGGGGTCCTCCGGATTGGCATGGCCATTGGCGCAGTGATTCGCGTTGGAGAAGGCATCCCAGGCCGGGTTTTCCCCGAAGATGTAGTGGGCGTCCAGGGCCTGAACCTCCACCGTCATATCCGGCACCAGGGCCTGAACCCGGCGAATGGTGTCGGCCATGGGCAGGTCGATGATTTTGGCGTCCTGGACCTCCTGCTTTTCCAGGTCATAGGCGGCGGAGCCGTTGTACAGCAGCAAGGGGGCGCTGACAGGGACAATGTCCCGAAAGACCTTTGCCATAGGCAGGCTCCGGCCCGTATTGATGGTGAAGGCGCCGCCGTTGTTAATAAAATACCGAATGGCTTCCAGATTCCTTGAGGGGATCCGGGACATGGGGTCCGTCAGGGTCCGGTCAAAATCCACAGTCAGCAGCACATCGGAAAAGATACCCATGGTCATGATCCTCTCTTTTAACCCATTTTCTGTAATTTTTCCAGCACTTCCTGGAAGTAAGGGGGCAGCGGCGCGAAAGTCAGCACCGGGCGGCCGGTCCGGGGATGGGTAAAGCACAGGGCCCCGGCATGGAGGCACTGGGTGTCCTGGCCCAGCTCCGGCTTTTTGTGGCCATAGACCATGTCCCCCAGAATGGGATGGCCGATGTGGGCCATGTGGACCCGGATCTGGTGGGTCCGGCCGGTTTCCAGCTTGCAGCGGATGTGGGTATAGCCCCTGTACCTCGCCACCACCTCCCAGTGGGTGACGGCGCGCTTGGAATTGCGCTGGGTCACGCACATTTTCTTTCGGTCACTGGGGTGCCGCCCGATGGGGGCATCCACGGTGCCGCTGTCCTCCCGGAGGGAACCGCAGACGATGGCCTCATAGGTTCTCGCCATGGAGTGGTCCTTCAGCTGGCTGGCCAGGAAGGTGTGGGCGTAGTCATTTTTGGCAACGGCCAGCAATCCGGAGGTGTCCTTGTCAATGCGGTGGACGATGCCGGGCCGCAGCTCGCCGTTGATCCCGGAAAGATCGTCTCCCAGGGCGTACAGCAGGCCATTCACCAGGGTATCATCCTGATGGCCGGCGGCGGGGTGGACCACCAGTCCCTTGGGCTTGTTGATCACCAGCAGATCCTCATCCTCGTAGACGATGTCCAGGGCCATCTGGGTGGGGGCGATGTCCACTTCCCTGGGTTCGGGGATGGTGTATTCAATGGTATCCCCCACATTCAATTTGTCGTTTTTCCTGCCGGGCTTGCCGTTTCGCAGCACCTGACCCTCTTCAATGAGCTTCTGGGCGGCACTGCGGCTTAAATTGTCGGCACACCGGGCCAGAAACGCATCCAGGCGTTCCCCGGGAATATCAGCGGTGAGGGTCATTTTTTCTCGTCCTTCCAGAAATCTTTGTTGCACAGCACCAAATGGGCCATCAGCAGCACGCAGCCGCAGGTAATGAAGCAGTCGGCCACGTTGAACACGGGAAACTCCACAAAGGTGGTCTCAATCATGTCCACTACATAGCCCAGACGGATCCGGTCAATCATGTTGCCCAGGCCGCCGGCGTAGATGGCGGCAATGCACCACCGCTCCAGGGTGGTGAAGCCCATGGGCTTTTTGAAATACTCCCAGAAGAGCATCCCGGTAAAGACCACAAAAATCAGGGCAAACAGCCACTGCTGGCCCTCAAAACTGGAAAAGGCCGCGCCGGTGTTCTGCACATAGGTCAGCTGCAGCAGGCCGGGGATGAAGGGAACGTCCTCATAAAGGGCGATGTTTGCCACGGTGAGATATTTGGTAAACTGATCCGCTGCCACAATGGCGGCAGCGAAGAGGGAAAAAGCCAGAAACTGCATAGCATATCCTCCTGTCGATTACCAAATATCATACCATGGCCAATGGAGAATGTCAAATGCCGGGCGGGCAAGTGCCCGCTGACAATCCGAGTCTATACTGCGGGGGTCATCCAACACCATTTGGCCCTCCCGGTTCGATGCATAGTACTTGACGAGCCTATGCTGCGGTGCTGGCCTTGCATCCTTTGAGCTCGCCCGGTTCGGACGTGGGTTCTGATAGGTTACAAGCAAAAAAACAGGTGCGCCGCGATTGGCAGCGCACCTGTGGAAGATTTAACCGTAGGCATTTGCGTATTTTTCCCGAACCGCATCCAGCATACCGGTGGATTCCAGCACAGACAAGGTGTTTTTGCAATCCCCATAGATGCTCAGATAGCTGCTGAATTCCTCGAAGTGCAGATCCACACTCATGGAGCGGACAGTCTCAATGTCGTATTCACCGGGGAAGAGGGGCTCCGAATGGAGGTTCCAGCTGTCAACCATGGTTCTGGCTTCGCAGTCGGCAATCAGGGCTTCCGCCAGCTGGGACTTGAATTCCGAGGTCAGCTTGTCATCCCCGACGCGAATGCCGTCCACAAACACAGTTTGTATCTTCTGAATCTGATAGCGCAGGTCATCGGCATTTCTGACCTTGGGACTGCGAAAGACCACCTCGATCCGGCTGCCATAATCCCGGGCAATATCCCGACCGGGGCCCTCACCATGGATATAGTATTCCCGGCAGACCTTCCGCCCGTTTTGCAGCTGGTAGGTCAGGGAAATATATACTCTGTCGGTTTCAAAAGTCTCTCCCCGGTAACCCTGGGTTTCGATGGGGATGTGCTCCTCCATGGCGATCTGCTGCAGGCGAATGAATTGGGCAATATCTTCCGCATTCTCGGTTTCATATTTTTGACTGTAACTGAAAGACAGGGAAGCGCTTTTCACCTGATCGGCTTCGGGGAGCCACTTCTGCAAGCCCAGAGGATCCAGCCAGGTCAGGAGCAGACTGCCTGCAAACACTGCGGCCAGCAGGGCAAGACCCACAAAATTCTTCACCCGGAACACCTGAGTGGTGCGCTCCAGGAACATCCGTCCCACGAACCAGCCAGCCACCAGCCCCATGCCCAGCAGCGGGAAGGTAATGTTGGCGGAGTAAATGCCCAAGAAGAGATAGAAGAAGGCGTAGAAGCCCGCAGCACACAGCAGGGAGAACACCGTCTGGAACACAGGGGCCAGCCAGGGAACGGCGACGAAATCTCCGGCGCATTCCAGATTCCGCTTGCGGTACAGTCTCCGGGCAATGAGCACAAGAGCAATGCCTAGTACCGCCAGAATACCGATGTACAGCCAGTCCTGCGGCAGGAAGGTAAACTGACCGATGTACTCTTTCTGGGAGACGCCGTATTCATCCAGATAGGTCTTGCCGGTGGGGACACGTTCCACGTCCAGAAACCAGCAGTTGGCGATCTTGAGCACGGGGCATAGCAGATCGAAAATGTCGGAGGTGACCACCACACCGAAGAGCAGCGGGGTGTAGACCTGCCGCACCAGCAGAAACAGCAGCATGGAGAAAGCGTTGAGGATGCCGTAGAGCACCGTCATGCTGACGCGGCTGCCCGCCAGCATGGTGCAAAACACGCCGAGACCGAAGAAGAATACAAATTGCAGATTGGTGGCCGCAAACCAGTACAGGGGGATCTGCCAGCCGTTTACCACCGTGGAATAGGTCAGAATGACCCCTTCGGAGAACAGGGCCATAATGGCAGTGGGAAGCAGGGAGAACAGTATCCCAGCGGTGATATGGGCGCCGAACCAGGCCTCCCGCCGCAGGGGCAGACTGTGGATTCCGTTACACAGCCGGGCGCTGAACAGGTCTCCAAAGAGGGCCTGCACCACCGCAAGGGCATAGCAAGAATTGATTACACCCCCAAGGGCAATGGCCCCTGTCAGACTGCTGGCATACCAGTAATCCAGGTCGTTCTCGGCCATGGCGAACTGCAGCAGGATCAGGCACAGCAGGTAGCCCACAGGAACCGGCCAGAACCGGGTCAGGTCTTTGCGGAAGGCCGTTGCCTTACAGGATGATGTTCTTGACTTCATAGTTCACACCTCCCAATTCGTAGATAAAAATCTCTTCCAGAGACAAAGGCAGCACATCAAAATAGTCAGGCTTGGTTTCTTCCAGCTGCCGGGTGATGGTTTCCGCGCTGCCGCGAACCACCAGGGTTTTCAGACGGCCGGAGGCAGTTTCGTGGACAACCTCCAGGTTTTCCGGAACCTCGCCCACCAGCTGGACCTTCACCGTGCTGCCCTGCATATCCGCAAGACTCCGCTCCAGCAGCATCTTTCCGTGGTCCATGATGCCTACATGGTCGCAGATGTCCTCCAGCTCCCGCAGGTTGTGGGAGGAAATCAGCACCGTGGTGCCATGCTCGGCCACATCACTGAGGATCAGACTCATGACCTGCCGCCGCATGACGGGGTCCAGTCCATCCACCGGCTCGTCCAGCACCAGAAGATCCGGGTGGCAGCACAGGGTCAGGTGGAAAGCGGCCTGTTTCTGCATACCCTTGGAAAACCGGCGGATGGGACTCTTCCGGGGCAGCTGGAACACTTCGTAGAGCCGTTCAAACAGTTTGTCATCAAATTTGGGATACATTCCCTTATAGAATTTGCGCATCTCCTCCATGGTGGCGGCGGGGAAATAGAACACATCGTCCGGGATATAGCCAAGGGTTTGCTTTACCTGGGGGTTTTCGTAGATGGGCAGTCCCTCCAGGGTGATGCTGCCGCTGTCCGGCCGGTAGATGCCGGTGATGTGGCGGATGGCGGTGGATTTGCCGGCGCCGTTGGGCCCCACCAGACCGTATACCGCCCCCTTGGGCACCGTCATGGTCAGGTTGTCCAGGGCCTTCAGGGAACCGAAGGTTTTGGTGACATTTTTCAGTTCAAGCATTTAGTTTCCTCCTTTCCTGACCCGAAGAGCCAGTTCTTCCGCTGCAACGCCCATGGCAAGCAGGGCGGCGCAGGCTTCATCAAATGCGGCCAGGAGCTTTTCCTTTTCCTGCTCCCGGCAGTTACCGTTTGCGGACACGAAACAGCCCTTTCCGGGCACGGTGACGATCCACCCCTCTGCTTCCAGAGATCGGTAGGACCGCTGAATGGTGTTGGGATTGATGGCCAGATCCGTTGCCAGCTCCCGGACGCTGGGGAGCTTATCCCCGGCCCGGAGGATCCCGGCGGTGATTTGCTCTTTGAAGCTGTCGATGATCTGGGTATAGATCGGCCGCACATCCCGGTAATCTAAGTGAACCATAGCACGCCTCCTAACTGTATTAACTGTACTAGTACAGTTAATATAACAGATCACAGGGCCCTTGTCAATGGGCCGATTTTTAAAGATTGCTTAACTTTGCCAAAAAATCCGGCATGGGGAGCAAAAAAACGGGCATCCCAGTGGGATGCCCTCAGGGTATTGACTTGTTAGCAGCAGCCGCAGTTATTGTTGTTGTCGAAGCAGCCGTTCCAGTTGCCGTTGTTGCCGCAGCCCCAGTTGTTGCCGCAGTTGCAGAACAGCAGGATGAGGATGATGATCCACCACCAGTTGTTGTTCAGACAGCCACAGAAGTTGTTATTGCCGCACATAAGAGTACCTCCTGATTTTTATTGGGGATTTCTTCCCCTGTTCCATGGTATTCCCTGGGGCAATTTTTGTGCAAAAGATTACAGTTCCCGCAGCGCCTCCACCAGCGCGGTCTTTCCGGCGGTTTTTTCGTCCTTGACCTTGATGACTCTGGCAGGGCATCCGGCCACCACGGTGTTGGGAGCCACGTCACTCACCACAATGGCGCCGGCAGCCACCACGCTGTTTTGACCGATGCGGCAGCCCTCAATGACCACGGCGTTGGCGCCGATGAGCACGTTGTCCTCCACGATAACGGGGGTGGCGGAGGCGGGTTCCACCACACCGGCCAGCACGGCGCCCGCGCCCACATGGCAGTTTTTGCCCACGGTGGCCCGGCCGCCCAGGACCGCGCCCATGTCGATCATGGTGCCTTCACCCACCACGGCGCCGATGTTCAAAATGGCGCCCATCATGATGACGGCGTTCTTTCCGATTTCCACCTGCTCCCGGATGATGGCACCGGGCTCGATGCGGGCGGGGATATTCTTCATGTCCAGCATGGGAATGGCGGAGTTGCGGCAGTTGTTTTCAATCTCAATATGGGCAAAGGTGTTTGCCTCCAGGACAGGGGCAACGTCCTTCCAGTCGCCAAAGACGATCTTGCAGCCATCTCCGGCAGGGAATTCCCGGCAACCCGGGAAGGCCACCGGGGTCTGCTCCCAGACGTAGACCTTCACGGGGGTTTTCTTTTCGGAGCTGCGGATGTATTCAATGATTTCCTGTGCGTTCATAATGGATCACTCCCAAGTAAAATTTTCTCTATGATAGCATCTTTTCCGCCGAATCACAAGGGAGAAATTGACACGAGACACAAAACAGGAGTATAATAGCAGAAAATTCCCCCCGCAGGAGGTGCCCTTCATGCAGATCATACAGGATCGCCGTGCCTTGCATCAAATCCCGGAGCTGGACATGGCGCTGCCGAAAACCGTGGCTTACCTGAAAAACGCCTTAGCCCCTCTGAATTGTCGGGTCTTTTCGCCCATTCCCGAGGCGGTCTGCGCCTGGTTTGACTTTGGCGCCCAGACGGCCCTGGCATTCCGGGCGGATATGGATGCCCTGCCCATTGCCGAGGTCAATGAGACGGACTATGCTTCCAGGCATCCCGGGAACATGCACGCCTGCGGCCACGATGGGCACATGGCCATTTTGCTGGAGCTGGGGCGCAGACTGAGCCGCCGCCGGGAAAACAAACACAACATTCTGCTGGTGTTCCAGCCGGCCGAGGAAACCACCGGGGGTGCGAAGAATATCTGTGACTCCGGGGTGTTCCGGGACTATCGGGTGGAGGCCATTTTCGGCCTGCATCTGTGGCCGGGCCTCCCCAAGGGGGTCATTTCCAGCCGCTGTCAGGAGCTGATGGCCCGGTCCAGTGAGGTGAATGTGGAGATATTCGGAAAATCTGCCCACATCGCCCGGAGCTGGGAAGGGTGCGATGCCCTGGCCGCCGGGACGGAATTTTATCGCCGGGCCGTGGCCATGGAGCGCTCATTGCCGGACAGCGTGTTCCGGCTGCTGAAATTCGGCCACTTTGAAAGCGGCACCGTCCGCAACGCCCTGTCTGCCTATACCCGGATGGAAGGATCCCTGCGGGCGTTTCAGGATGAGATCTTTGAGCAGCTGCGGCAGGGGATGTATGATATCGGAAGAGACATCGAGGCCGAAACCGGATGCACCGTCCAGCTTCAGTTCAGCACCGGCTACCCCGCAGTGCTCAATCCGCCGGCGCTGTACCAGCGGGCCCGGAACTGCGTGGATTTTCCGGAACTGGATGCGCCGTCCATGACGGCGGAGGACTTTGCCTTCTACCAGAGAACCCTGCCGGGACTGTTTTTCTTCCTGGGCACGGGGGACAGCCCTGCCCTGCACACCAGCTGCTTTGATTTTGACGAATCCATTCTGGAGAAAGGTGCCGATTTCTTCGAGAAATTGGCGGTGAATCTGTGATGATCCCATTGAATCAGAATTTAGCGACCCTGAAGCGGAGCCAGATCCGGGTTTTTACCAATCTGGCCCGGCAGACCCCCGGCTGCGCCATGCTGACCATCGGAGAGCCGGATCTGGATACACCCCAGGCCATCAAGGCCGCCGCCATGGCTGCCTTGCAGGAGGGGCAGACCCACTATGCCCCCAATCAGGGCACCGCTGCCCTGCGGCAGGCCATTGCAGACTATGAAACGGGCCGGGGCAACGCGACCACGCCGGAACAGGTGCTGGTGACCATCGGCGCCTGCCAGGCGCTGTTCACAGCGCTGCTCGGCATCCTGAACCCCGGGGAAGAGATCATTGTCCCCACCCCCGGCTTTGGCCTGTATGAAACCATTGCCACCATTGCCGGCGCCAAAACCGTGCCCCTGGATGTGAGCAAAACCGATTTTCAGATCTCCAAAGAGGCGCTGAGGAACTGCATCACAGACAAAACCAAGGCCATCATTCTCAATTCCCCCTGCAATCCCACCGGGGTGATTTTCAAGGAAGAGAGTCTCGCGGCGGTGAAGGAATGTGTGTTGGGCAAGCCCATTTTTGTGATCTGCGACAATGTATACAACCAGTTGGCCTATGGTCCCTGTCCGGATCTGAGCCTGGACAGGGATCTGAAGGAGCAGATGATTCTCTGCCAGAGCTTTTCCAAGCCCTGGGCCATGACCGGCTGGCGGATTGGCTATCTGTGCTGTCCGGAGTATGTCATGGACCGGCTGCTGCTGCTCAGCGCGGCGGAAATCACAGCCGTGCCCACCTTCCTGCAGGAAGCGGCGGTGGAGGCTCTGAAAACCGATGTGGCCCCCATGCGCGCTGTTTATGAACGGCGCAGGGCCTATGTCACCGGACGGCTCCGGGCCATGGGCCTTTCCTTCCCGGAACCGGAAGGTGCCTTCTACGTCTTTGTAAACATTGCCAAATTCGGTCTGGATTCCGGCACCTTCTGCACCCGGATGATTCAGGAGGGCAAGCTGGCAGCGGTGCCCGGCAGCTGCTTTGGCGCCGAGGGGTATATCCGCCTGTCCTACTGTTACAGCGAGGAAGAACTGAAGACCGGCCTGGACCGGCTGGAAGCCTTCATCGGCAGGCTGTAATGCGGCCTTCCTGCCCGGGCTTGAAGCGCCCGCCCTGGGCCGGAGGGGATTGACTATGTGCTGATCGGCGGCGAAATTGTTCTGGACCATGGGAAGATTTTAAGCAATCATCGGGGCAAAGCCCTGCGGACATCATGGCAAGTGACCGTTTGCGGGGCTTCCTCACAAATTTCCTGGGAGTTTTGTTGTCAAACGGCCTTTTTTATGTTATATTAAAATGTAAACAAATTTTGAATTCAGGAGGCACCATGAAAACCTTACTGCATATCTGCTGCGCCCCCTGCGCCAATCAGCCCATTGAGGTGCTGCGGACCGACGGCATCGAAGTTACCGGCTTTTGGTACAACCCCAACATCCACCCCGTCACCGAATACCGGGCCCGGCGAAACTGTCTGGAGGAGTATGCCAAAACCATTGACCTGCCCATCCTTATGAAGAACGACTATGCCCTGCGCCCCTTTGTCCGGGCCGTTGCTGAGGACATTGGACACCGCTGCGTCAAGTGCTACGAGATGCGGCTCTTTGAAACCGCCCGGCAGGCGGCGGAAGGAGGCTTTGACAGCTTCACATCCAGCCTGTTTATCAGCCCCTATCAGCAGCATGAACTGATGCGGGAAGTGGCGGAACGGGCGGCCCGGGAATATGGCGTGCAGTTTTTGTACCGGGATTTCCGGCCTTATTTCAAGGACGGCCAGAACTTTGCCCGGGAACATGGCTTCTATATGCAGAAGTACTGCGGCTGTGTGTTTTCTGAAGAAGAACGATATATCAAACCCAAAAAACTGATCCCTTAATGGAGGAAAGATGAATCAACTTGAATTTTATGTCCCGTGTCTCTTTGGCCTGGAGGGCCTGGTGGGCGATGAACTGCGGCGGCTGAACATGGAAAATGTCCGGGTGGACAATGGCCATGTGCTGTTTTCCGGTGATGAAAGCGCCATGGCCAGGGCCAATGTCTGCCTGCGCACCGGCGAGCGTGTGTTGCTGACCCTGGCTGACTTCAAGGCCAGTACCTTTGAAGAGCTGTTCCAGGGTGTTTACAGGGCCAACCTGGAGGATTTTATCCCCAGAGACGGCGCCTTCCCGGTGAAGGGCCACTGCCTGAACAGCCAGCTGATGAGCGTGCCGGACTGCCAGGCCATCATCAAGAAGGCTGCCTCCAAGCGGCTGGGCGAAAAGTATGGCGTGTCCTGGCTGCCGGAGACCGGCACCAAGTATCAGCTCCAGTTTTCCATCATGAATGACCGGGTCATGCTGTTTCTGGATACCTCCGGTCCCGGCCTGCACAAGCGGGGCTACCGGGCTGTGGGCAATGACGCGCCCCTGCGGGAGACCCTGGCTGCTGCCATGGTGACCCTGACCCGGTATCGTGGCCGAGATTTCGTGTGGGATCCCTTCTGCGGCTCCGGCACCATTCCCATCGAGGCAGCTCTGATTGCCAAAAACAAGGCCCCCGGTATGTACCGCCGGTTTGCCGGCGAAGCCTTCGCCTGGTGCGATGCCAAGGTCTGGGGTCAGGTCCGGGAAGAGGCCAAGAGCAGGGAATTCCATGGGGATTACCGGATCCTGGGTTCCGACAACGATCCCAAATGCATTTCCATCGCCATGGCCAATGCCCGGAAGGCCGGTGTGGGCGACCTGATCCGGTTCCAGGACGGCGATGCCACCAAGATGAGCCTGCCTGCTGAGTCCGGCATCCTCATCTGCAATCCTCCCTACGGTCAGCGGATGATGGAGCAGCAGAGCGCCCAGCGGCTCTATGCCGCCCTGGGCCGGCACCTGAAGTATGCCGACCAGTGGCAGAAGTTCATCATTACCTCCGAGCCGGAATTCGAGCATTACTTCGGCCGCCGGGCCACCAAGAAGCGCAAGCTCTACAACGGCATGATCAAGTGCGATTATTATATGTATACGGACAACGGCCGGAAGGGCAAGAAGTAAGCATTGGCACCATTTTGACCGGAAACCACAGAAGATACAGGGACGATCCCAAAACGTCCCTGCATCCATAAGCACAATCGTGCAGAAATGGCAGTAACAAATATAGATATGAAGCATGTGTTTATCATCAATCCGGCAGCAGGCAGTTCCGATCGGGCCAAGGTGTATGCCCCCATGATCCGCCATGCCTGTAATACCCGGGACCTGAATTTTGAAATTGTCGTATCCAAATACCCCGGTAACTGCCGGGAGCTGGCAAGAGCCGCAGCGGAAACCGGAGAAGAGGTCCGTCTGTATGCCTGCGGCGGCGACGGCACCCTGAACGAAGTCGCGTCCGGCGCGGCAGGCTACCCCAATGCGGCAGTGACGGTTTTTTCCAGCGGCAGCGGCAATGACTTTGTCAAGCTGTTCAGTGACCCCAAGGCCTTTTTTGACCTGGAGCGGCTCCTGGACGCAGAGGAGACCACCTTCGATCTGATCGACTGCAATGGTGACCTGGCCGTGAACATCTGCTCTGTTGGCCTGGATGCCCGGATCGGCACCGATGTGTCCAACTATAAGCGGCTGCCCCTGCTCCATGGCTTCCGGGCCTATGCGGCTTCCACCGTGGTGAACGTGGTTCGCGGCATTTCGGACCATTACAAGGTGGAAGTGGATGGAGAAACCCTGGATGATCAATTTACATTCATCTGCGTCTGCAATGGCCGGTACTACGGCGGCGGTTTTAATCCCGTTCCGGAAGCGGATCCTGCGGACGGCAAGCTGGATGTGCTGCTGGTGAAGCATGTTTCCAGGATGCAGGTGCCTTTCATCATCGGCAAGTACAAGGATGGCCGCTACAAGGAATTGTCCCACATTGCCCGGTACATCCGGACGGATTCCATCCGGGTTACCTGTGATAAGCCCTCTGCCATCAACCTGGACGGGGAGCTGCGGACTGCGGAAGTGGCTGAATTCAAGGTTGCCCGGGAAAAACTCCGGTTCTTCTATCCCAAAGGCCTGACCTGGCAGAAGGAAGAAGCCGCACTGGTATAATACGACTCCAAATTGGGAAATTGTATTAAAAACGGCAGACACAGCTGTGTCTGCCGTTTTTCAGATTGCGGAAAAACCCCGTCGGGCTTGTCCGCCAGCGTATACCGCTATGGGGTCATGTCCTGTTTGGGCATGTAGACGTTGATATCCACATCCCCCTGAATGCCGGGAACCCGGCCGGAGGAGGTATACTGCCACATCTCCACATGATAGGGATAGGTCATCCGATCGGAGTAAAGGGCCAGCCAGAAGGGGTAGTCTTCCAGCTCGTTTAAGTAAAACAGGGTGTTTGCCTGGTGCCAGTTGAAATAGATCATGGGGGTGTAGCCTTTTTCCACCATGGTCTTGCAGAAATACTCCTGCAGGGCCGTCAGGGTTCGGGCGTCCATTTTGGCGGTGCGGGCATCAGCGGTGGGAATCTCCCAGTCCAGGACAATGGGCATGTGCAGCTCGTAATCCCCCAGAACCCCCAGCATGAAGTCAATTTCCTCATCCACTTCCTGAATGGTCAGCGCCTGGGAGAAGAAATAGGCGCCGATGGGCAGGCCGATTTCCTGGGTGGCCTTCAGATTCTTCTGGGCGTATTCATCCTCCACCAGCCTGCCGGACTCATAGCCCCGATACCCCAGGCGAAGCATGGCAAACCGAATACCGGACGCTTTGACTTTCTGCCAGTCGATGTTCCCCTGAAAGGCGGAGACATCCACACCGGGATAGCTGTCCTGCCGCAGACAGTAGAGGTAGTTTTGCTTGTTGTACTGAAAATCCAGTCGGCCGTAGGGGTTTGCTTCCGGCTCTATGATGGGTTCAATGGTGGGCAGCGGCTCCGGCTCTGCCTGATGTTCCTGATGACGCCCGATTTCCGGATCTTCATTGGAAACCGCGGATTCCGTCGGAAGGGTGCTTTCCGTGGCCATGGATGGCCCTGTCGATTCCTCTGCCAGATACGGCAGGGACAGGACAACGGTCAGCGCCAGAATGATGGCAGCGACCAGGGCAATGATGGCCATAATGGCCTCCGGGCGAAGCCTGTGGGGGGGAGAGAAGGGATGGTCCTCTTCCTCTGGGATTTCAGGCAGTGCATCTTGCGGCAGGTCCTGCTGGGGTGTGAGATCGGTCAGTTCCAATGGGTCATCTCCTTTCGTGGGTCCCTTTTCGACAGAGTATATCATATTTTTGCCTGTTCGCCAAGTGGGTTTCTTCTGGAACGAAATATTAATCTAATCTTAAACAATCCGTTAACATTGCGGCTCTATGGTTGCAATATCCGTTTTTTGCAATATAATATTAGAAAACACACGCAAACACGCAAAAAGGTGATTTTCTATGAATGGAATCAGTGGTTGGTTTCGGCAGTTTTCTGCAAAACTGTCTGCTGGAATTCGCAGCTTTATGACCGGTCGCTACGGAACGGACCGCTTGAATATGGTGATCCTGTGTGCCGGTCTGGTGGCCAGTCTCCTGTCGGTGATGATCTCCAGACAGCCGTTCAACCTGATTTTTTGGGCGTTGAGCTATGGACTGATGATCTGGGCCATTTTCCGGAGCCTGTCCCGGAATACCTATCGGCGCTATCAGGAGAACCGGAGATTTTTGCAGGTCTGGGACCGGGCCAAGGATCGGCAGCACCGCTACTTTAACTGCCCCAAATGCCATCAAACGGTTCGGGTGCCCCGGGGAAAGGGCAAGATTTCCATTACCTGCCCCCGCTGTAAGGAAAAATTTATGAAAAAAACGTAATCCACATGGCGGTGGTCCGGCGAAATCCGGATCACCGCATTTTGCTGGATTTGCCCAATGATGCGCATAGAACCGCAAAATCCCGCTGCTGACGCAGCGGGATTTTTTTGATTGGGGTGAGAATTACAGCAGCTTAGCGAAGTGCTTGATGGTACGGACCATCTGGCTGGTGTAGGAGTTCTCGTTGTCGTACCAGGAAACGACCTGAACCTGAGTGCAGCCGTTGCCCAGATCCATGACCATGGTCTGGGTAGCATCGAACAGGGAGCCGTAACGCATGCCGATGACATCGGAGGAAACGATCTCGTCCTCGTTGTAGCCGTAGGACTCGTTGGCAGCAGCCTTCATGGCAGCATTGATCTGCTCCTTGGTGACGGTGCCTTCAACAACAGCGTTCAGCATGGTGCTGGAACCGGTGGGGGTGGGAACACGCTGTGCAGCGCCGATCAGCTTGCCAGACAGCTCGGGAACGACCAGGCCGATGGCCTTGGCAGCGCCGGTGGAGTTGGGGACAATGTTCACAGCGGCAGCGCGGGAACGACGCAGGTCGCCCTTTCTCTGGGGGCCGTCCAGGGTCATCTGGTCGCCGGTGTAAGCATGGATGGTGCACATGATGCCGGACTTGATGGGAGCCAGGTCATTCAGAGCCTTTGCCATGGGAGCCAGGCAGTTGGTGGTGCAGGAAGCGGCGGAGATGATGTGGTCGTCCTTGGTCAGAGTCTCATGGTTGACATTGTAAACGATGGTGGGCAGGTCGTTGCCAGCGGGAGCGGAGATGATGACGTTCTTGGCGCCGGCATCGATGTGAGCCTGAGCCTTGGCCTTGGAAGTGTAGAAACCGGTGCACTCCAAAACCACGTCCACATCCAGCTCGCCCCAGGGCAGTTCGTTAGCCTTGGCCATAGCGTAGATGGTGATCTTCTTGCCGTCGACGGTGATGTAGTCTTCGCCAGCTTCGACAACGTGACCCTGAGCAGCGTAGTTGCCCTGAGTGGAGTCGTACTTCAGCAGGT
>JBJDYI010000016.1:0-15339 GCA_051867165.1 Faecousia sp.
AAAACCCGCAAGCTGAGCAGGCGGCGAGCAATTCGCCGGAAGCTTGGTTTGCGGGCTTTTTTGTATATTCGGTTATCATATTTCGTGTAGATACAATGGAGATAGCGTACCCTGAGATAATCTTTGTATTGCGAATATGGGGGTCATATCGGAGCATCTTCGATTTCCGGCAATTCTTCTTCAACAAGTTCTTCTGTCTTGAGATTATAGCGTTTTATTTTCCGCCACAGGGTGGTTGTGCTGATGTTCATGGCTGCGGCCACCTGACTTCGGTTGCCGTGATACTGGGAAAGCAATTGGGCAATGAGATCGGCCTCGCTGTCCGGGGAAACGTACCTTTCCGGCAACAATTCCACATCGGATGGCAGCAGGGGATACATCTTTTCGTATAGCCGTCGGATATCCACTTCATCAATGGTTCTGCGTTTGGCCGTGAGGATCAGGTTCTGGCAGAAGGAGCGCAGCTGGATTGTATTGCCGCTCCAAGAATAAGCTGCCAACTGCTTATTTCCGCCAGAGGTAAGAGTGATATATCGCTTGTATTTTTCCCGATATCGGATGAGAAACTGGTTTGCCCAATAGTAGATGTCGTCTTTTCGCTCCCGCAGAGGAGGAATCTCAAGCGGCAGGGTGTTGAGAATGAAAAACAGCTCTTGATCAAATTGGCCGTCCCGCACCAGCTTGGGCAGGGTGTCCGTGCTGGAAGCGATGATCCGTACGCTGATTCGTTCCCGGCGGAGGTGGGTATCGATCAGCAATTTGTTCTTGACCAGGGACAGAAGCCGCTGCTGACAGGAGGGAATCAGCGCATGGATATTTTCCAGATACAAGGTGCCGCCGTTGGCCATGCGAACCAGTCCGCCGGCTTCATTGGCGGGGGCAAAGAGCATCTGCATCTGTTCGTCCTCGGTGATTTCAGCGCAGTTGACGGTGACAAAGGCACCGTTTTTTTGTTTGCTCTGGTTGTGGATGGCCTCGGCGAAGCGCTCCTGCCCATTGCCGGGTTGACTGAAAATGAGCACGGGGAATTCGCTGCTGGCGTACTGCTTGGCGGTTGCGACCAATCGTCGGATCGCCGTCGAAGGCTCGTCGATGCTTTGGAGCGTGGCGGCAGCACGATGCGTAGAGGCCTGATGCTGACGTGCAACAGAACCCATTTCTTCCACCAGACTGACCTGCTGAGCAGAGATCATGCCGCCGGCCACATGGTTTTCAACGACGATCGGAGAAATATTGGCGACCATGGAATGCTGGCCGATATCGATGTATAGCGAGAAGACCATCCGGCCGTCAGCCAACACAGAATTCAGGATGTCAGAGCTCAGATCATTGATGATCTGCTGAACAGGCTTGCCTGTTACATCGACAGGCTTCATACCCAGCTGGATTTCTGCCAGATGATTGATCAAAGTGACCTTTCCTGCGGAGTCAAAGCAGATCACGGCGCTGAAGGAGTTATCCAGCAACGTCATCATGCTGGAGGAATTGAGCTGTTCCTTTTCGATGGCGTAGGCCATGTTTTTGGCGGCACGGAATGCCTCCAGAAAGGAATCGCCTGTCGATGTAATGTACAGGTTGGGAATGCCGCCTGCTGTGGCTTCCTGCTGCGCCAGCTGACCGCCGATGATGACGTCCATCTTGTCCCAGATGGCCTGCTTGGCGCAGGCGTGCAGTGCCTGCCGGTCGCCTTGGTCATCCTTCACCATATAGGGGTGCAGATCGATATCAAAAATCTCTCCGAAATAATCCATGTTGCAGTATGTGTTGGTATAGCCCACCACACCGATCCGGGGATGCTCCTTTCCGGCGATGGCCTTGGCCTGCAGGATCAGCAGGCTCATTTCCTGGGCGGTCAAACGGATCTCCACGACAGGAATGGTACAGTTGCGCTTAATGTGTATCGCCTGTAATCCGCGGGCGATGATGATATCGGGCTTGTTTGCGGAGACTTCCATGCGCTGAGCCCATTCGATGGCAAAGTTGGTCGGTCCATATTCGATGGACAGATGATAGGCGCGCCAATCGATGCCGTTTTCCGTCAACACGCGCCATGCACAGTCGGCAATCTCCTTTTTATGCACCAGACAAGCAATCCGCATAAATCCTCCTTTGGAATGTTGGATAGAGCGACGGTGAATTATTTTGTGATTAGAATATTCCACCTAATTTCAGAATTTCCTGCTATAAATCTGCACAGATTCCTTGCTTTGCAATGCAAATTTGAAATAATGAAATTCAAATTATGAAAGAATGTAAAAACTGACATTTTGGCTCAAATTATATTTATCATTTATGCATATCGACTAAAATACGGTTCCCCCATATAATGGGCACAACGAAAGGCCGCTGAGCGGCCAAATAAAAAATAGGAGGAAAAGAACATGAAGAAACTCATCTCCGCCATCCTCGCACTCACAATGGTGCTGTCCCTGACGATCGGCCTGGCCAGCAGCGCGCTGGCTGCCGATTATCCCTCCAAGCCGATCCAGATTGTCTGCCCGGTGAAGGCCGGCGGCGATACGGACCGCAACACCCGTCAGCTTGCGCTGGCGCTTGAAAAGGTTCTCGGTGTCAGCGTCGTCACCGTGAACGTGGACGGCGGCGCGACTGTGCTAGGCATGGAGCAGGTGCTTGATTCCGATCCGGACGGCTACACACTGATCATCAACGGCACGGACATTTTTGTTCCGGGCATGATGGGCACCACGGACATCTCTCTGAGCACCTTCAAGACGGTCGGCATTCCGCTGATCGACAACACCACCGTGCTGGTGGCGCACAAGGATTCCGGCTACGCTGATCTGAAGGATCTGGTCGAAAAGTCCGCTGCTGATCCGGATGCCATCGAGTATGGCGGCAAGATTGGCGCTACCAACCAGATCTGCGGCATCGCCATGAACAAGGAATGGAATTCCGCGCTCCGCTTCCAGGACGTCGGCAACAACGCTGCGAAGATCACCGCCCTGTTGGGCCGTCAGACCGACGTGATCAACCTGAGCTACTCTCTGGCGCTGGACTACTTCAAGACCGGCGAATTCCAGGCCCTGTGCCTGCTGGGCAGCGAGCCCAATGCGCTGATCCCGGATGTCAAGCTGGCTTCTGATTACGGTTACAAGAACGTTGACTTCAGCAAGTTCTTCTGGGTTGGCGTGCATCCGGATACCCCGGACGAGATCGTGGATGTGCTGGCCGACGCGCTGGCCAAGGCCGCGCAGGATCCCGAGCTGCTGGCTTATCTGGAGGCCAACTTCCTGACCCCGGCCTGCATGCTGAAGGAAGAAGCCGAGGCCTATGCCCTCAAGTTCTATGAGGACACCATGGGCATCTATAAGGACGAATTCCTGGCTGCGCAGTAAGCAACGAACGATCGCCCGGGCCGGACTGTCCGGCCCGGGCATTGCTTTATCAAATGTTCGAATCCCGTGTGATGCATCCCAAGGAGGTCGAATGACGCATGTCTGAATCACGCAAGGATCAGCTGTCGGGAATTGTATTCCTAGCATTTTCAATCTTCATGTACGCGGCGTCGTATTCCATCAAGATGTCCAAAGCGGATTCCCTGGGCCCGCAGTTTTTCCCCAGGGTTGTCTCCATTGCCATGGGTGTGCTGGCGCTGGTGCAGATCTTTACCAGTACGCGCAAAGCTATCCAGGAAAAAGGCGAAAAGAAAGAAGCGGCCGGCAAGAACGGCTTTGCGGTCAATCTGCCCCTGCTGCTGAGCATTGCGCTGCTGATTGCCTATTACTTCCTGCTCAAGCCTGTGGGCTTCGTGCCGCTGACCATTGTCTATCTGTTCTGTCAGATGTACCTGCTTTTCCCCAAGGGTTCCTTCGCGGACAGGAAGCTCCTGATCATCAGCCTCTGCACGGCGGTCATTGTTCCTTTCGCGATGTATTATCTGTTCTACTATGGTTTCCAGATCTTCCTGCCTGCAGGTATTATGGGATAAGGAGGGCGTGACAATATGCTGCTTCAAGGATTTGCGGAGGTATTCTCCAACCCGATCACGCTGGTGCTGATCCTAATCGGCGACCTGGCCGGCTTGATCTTCGGCGCTATTCCCGGCTTGTCCGCCTTTACGGCGCTGGCCATCATGCTGCCGCTGACTTTTGCCATGGAGCCGGTGGTCGGCATCTCCTTCCTGATGTCTGTTTATGTGGGCGGCGTATCCGGCGGTTTCATTTCAGCCATTCTGCTGGGCATCCCCGGCACGCCTTCTTCCATCGCTACCTGCTTTGATGGACACGCGCTGGCCAAGAAGGGCCAGAGCTATCGCGCCATGGGCGTGGCGGTGCTGTTCTCCTTCATTGGCGGTATTTTCTCTGCCGTCATTCTGAGCACGCTGGCCCCGCTCATCGGCCAGGTTGCCCTCAGGTTCTCGCCGTATGAGTACACTGCCGTGATTCTGCTGGCGCTGACCACCGTGTCCGCCCTGTCCGAGGGCAGCATGGTGAAGGGCCTGCTCTCCTGCCTGCTGGGCGTGTCTCTCGCGTTCGTGGGCATCGATAAGCTGAGCGCTTATGTTCGCTATACCTTCGGCTTCAGGCCGCTGCGTGGCGGCTTCGCACTGGTTCCGCTGCTGATCGGCCTGTTCGCGGTCAGCCAGGTGCTTTCCAATGCCTCCAAGCGCAACAGTCTCACCCCGGAGCAGGCCAAGCTGTCCGTGGTGCAGCAAAAGCGTATGAAGGGCTTCGGCCTGACCTGGAAGGAGTTCCTACACTGCCTCAAGACAGCCGGCCCCGCAGCGGCCATTGGCCTGGTGGTGGGCATCCTGCCCGGCATCGGCGGCAACGTTGCGAACCTGCTGGCCTACTCCTTCGCCAAGAAGACCTCCAAGCATCCGGAAGAATTTGGTCAGGGCTCCATCGAAGGCATCTGCGCCCCGGAAACGGCCAACAACGCTGCGGTAGGCGGCGCGCTGATCATCCTGCTCACGCTGGGCATTCCCGGTGACAACGCGACGTCCATGATCATGGCTGGTTTCCAGATTCACGGCATCGCGCCCGGCCCGCTTCTGTTTTCCTCCGGCAACGTGCTGGTCTATGCGGTGTTTGCTGCTTTCATCATGGCCAACGTGTTCATGCTGCTTGAAGCCTACTTTGGCTTGACGGCCTTCTCGAAGATTTTGTCGATCCGGACGGAAGTGCTGCTGCCGGTCGTCATCGCGTTCTGCTTCGTGGGCTCCTATTCTTCCAACAACCGCATCTTCGATATCGCGGTCATGGTGGCGTTCGGCCTGCTGGGCTACATCCTGAAAAAGAACAAGTATCCCCTGGCGCCGCTGGTGGTTGGCTTCATTCTGACGCCCATGCTGGAGGAAAACCTGCGCCGTTCCCTCATGCGCAGCAAGGGCAGCCTGATGCCCATGCTTACCTCGCCCATCGCCGTCGTTTTCCTGCTGCTCACCGCCGTCGTGCTGGTGTACACGGTGGTCAATGAGGTGAAGAAGAGCAGAAAAGGACAGACCGAGGACGAAGTGGAGGATTGACCCCAAAGGAGCAAAAGCATGACGGAGCAAGAGATTCTGAGCTTCCTTAGCACAGCGGAAACCGGCGCCATCACCGACGCCATGAAGCTGCTGCACATGGACGGATGGATGGAGGGTCTTTTGCCCTTCAGCGACGGGATTCGTATCTGCGGCCGGGCTTTCACGGTGACCTATGAGCGCAGACCGGCGGCGAATGTGAATGCTCTGAACGTATTTGAAATGATGGAAATGCCGGAAAAGGGCAGCGTGCTGGTGGCCAGCGTGCCCAGCGGCGACGCGATGGTGGGCGAGAACATCCTGCATGCCTGCCTGGTCAACGCCCTGAACGGCATGGTGCTGGATGGCAAGGCCCGTGACACCGGCGTGATCCGTCGGGACAGGCTGCCGCTCTTTTGCAAAGGCCCGGCGATCCGGCTGGAAACGGAATGCAAGATCACGGCGGTTCAGCAGCCCGTTGCGTGCGGCGGCGTCACCGTCTATCCTGGCGATTACATCGTCGGGGACTGCGATGGCGTGATCGCCATCCGGGCTGATGAGGTGGAAGCGCTGATCTATCAGGCGGAAAGGATTGCAGAAATCGAGAAGGAGCTGGAAGCTGTCATCCAGAGCGGTCAGGGCATGCACGCTGTGGCGAATGTATCCAAAAAGAAAAAGCAGCTCCGGCCCTGATGATTCCCGGAAAGGAAGGAAAACCATGTCGGCATTGAGAGAAAAAATGAAGGCCGGTCAGAACATCATCGGCACGATGACCAATATTCTGGCGCACCCGGATCTGCCCAAGATCTTCAAGACCTGCGGCTTCGATTTCTTCATCGTGGATTGTGAGCATGGCTGCTTTGAGTACAATCAGGTGGCCGCCATGATCGCCGTGGCGAAGGAGATCGGCATCGGCGCGCTGGTTCGCGTGCCGGGCGCGCTGCGGGAGCCTGTGCTTCGGTTTATGGAAATGGGCGCGGATGGCCTCATGCTGCCCAGCACCGATACCCCGGAGCAGGCGCGCAGGCTGGTGGAATACGCCAAGTACAGCCCGATGGGCAAACGCGGCATGTCCATGATGCGGGGCCATAACCGCTATATCCCCGTTGCGGATCCCGTCGCTTACATGAAGCAGACGAACGAGGACACCATCCTGATCGCCCAGATCGAATCCGCTGAGGGCGTGGCCAATATCGACGACATTCTGTCTGTGGAGGGCATTGACGTGGCCTTCATGGGGCCGAACGACCTGTGCTGTGATCTGGGCGTTACCGGCAATCAGAAAGCCCCGATCTTCATCGAGAGCGTCGAAAAGGTGATCGATTCCGCCAGGCGGCACGGCAAGTACAGCGGAACGCACTGCATGAACCAGGCGACCTATGATCTGTGGCACGGAAAAGGCATGTGCTTCAACCTGTACAGCAATGAAGTGAGCATGATCATGAACGACGCCGGCAGAGTGCTCAAAGCCATGCGGGCCGATGAGACGTGAGCGTTCCCAACGATATGAAAGAAAAGGAGAACGGTACATGGATACCAGCTTTATCAAGGGCATCATCCCGCCGATCCTGACCCCGATCGACGAGCATGAATGCGTAGACGAACAAAAGATGCGCAAGCAAGTGGAATTCGTGATCCGGGGCGGTGTGCACGGCATTCTCGCCTTCGGCAGCAACGGCGAATTCTACATGCTGGAAGAGGATGAAACCAGGCGTGCGCTGGAGATCATGCTGTCCCAGGCGGCCGGCCGGGTGCCGGTGTACTGCGGCATTGGCGCGATCCGCACGCAGAAGTGCGTGAGGATTGCCAAAATGGCCAGGGAAGTGGGCGCGGCCGGAATCTCGGTGCTGCAGCCCATGTTCCTCAAGCCCACCGAGGACGAGCTGTTCCTGCATTTCCGCACCATCGCCGATGCGGTGCCGGATCTGCCGATGCTGCTGTACAACAATCCCGGCCGCACCGGCTACACCATGAGTTATTCCCTGGTGGAGCGCCTCGCCGATGCCTGCCCCAACATCGTGGGCATGAAGGACTCCAGCGGCGACATGACCCGCACTGCGGAATTCATCCGCAGGATGAGGGGCAGGGATTTCAAGGTGTTCGGCGGCAAGGACACGCTGGTGTTCGGCACGCTGGTGCACGGCGGCGCCGGCGGCGTCTGCTCGACCGCCAACATGTACCCCGAACTGGTCTGCTCCATCTATGAAAAGTATGTGGCGGGCGATATCGCGGGCTCGCTGGAGGCGCAGTACCGGCTCAATCCCGTTCGCCTTTCGATGGATCTGGCCAGCTTCCCCGTGGCGACCAAGGACATGGCCAACATGATGGGGCTGGATGTGGGCGCACCCTTCCGTCCCAGCCTGCCGTCCGATGAAAAGACCATGGCCGCCATGCGAAACGAGATGAAGAAAGCGAGCCTGCTCAAGGATTGAGCTGAACAGGGCTTGACGGACATGCAACGGAGGGCTGCACATGAAAGAACCAATCCAAAGCTATTTCAGGCTGGGCACGCTGAACTGGATGAGCTACCCGACTGCCCGGTATGACGTGCTCTCTTCGATTGAAAAGCTGGCGAAGGATCCCTTCTTCACAGCGGTGGAGATCGCCCATATTGAGGACGCGGATGTGCGGCACATGGTGAAGGAGGTGCTGCGTCAAAGCCACATGGATGTATGCTTTGGCGCACATCCTCAGCTCCTGGGCGGCGGGCTGAATCCCAATGCCCTTGACGAAGAGGAACGGCTGAAAGCGGAAGCATCGCTGATGAACGCGCTGGAGGAAGCGCGGGAAATCGGCGCCTGCGGCATCGCTTTTCTTTCGGGCCGCTGGGAGGAGAGCCGCAAGGAAGAAAACTATGCCCAGCTGGTCAAAACCACGGACGCGGTCTGCCGCCGTGCGGCAGAAATGGGTCTTCAGGTGGAGTTGGAAGTGTTCGACTATGACGTGGACAAGAAGTCCCTGATCGGGCCGGCACCGCTGGCTGCCCGGTTTGCCGGGGAGATCCGTCGGGAGCATGAGAATTTTGGCCTGCTGGTGGACCTGTCCCACATTCCCATCACCCATGAAACGAGCGCTTTCGTCATCAGAACCCTGCGGCCGTACATCACGCACCTGCATTACGGCAATGCCGTTCTGACGCCCGGCATGGATGCCTACGGCGACATGCACCCCTGCTTCGGCTATCCCGGCGGCGTCAATGACGTGGAGGAGCTGACTGAATACCTGCGGGTTTTGAAGGAGGAAGGCTTTTTCCGGCGGGAGGAACCGATGATCCTGTCCATGGAGGTTGCGCCGAGGCCCCATCAAGACGCCGATGTCATCCTTGCAAACACCAAGCGGGTGCTGGCAAGGGCATGGGCGCAGTTAGGAGAATGATGATGAGAATTGTTGTCTTGGACGGATATACCCTGAACCCCGGCGATCTGGGCTGGGAAGGCTTTGAAAAGCTGGGCAACGTGACGGTCTACGACCGCACGGAGCCGGAGGAGATCATTCCGCGCATCGGTGATGCCGAAGTGGTGATCGTGAACAAATGCCCCATCTCCAGGGAAACCATGGCAGCCTGCTCAAACATCCGATACATCGGCCTGCTTGCAACGGGCTACAACGTGGTGGATGTGGAGGAAGCAGCCCGGCGCAATATCGTGGTGACCAACATCCCCACATATGGCACCGCATCGGTGGCACAGATGGTGTTTGCCCATCTGCTGGCCATCTGCCAGCACGTGGAAGCTCACAGCGAGGCGGTTCACGCCGGTGAGTGGAACAGCAATCCCGACTGGTGCTTCTGGAATTATCCGCTGATTGAGCTGGCGGGCAAGACCATGGGCGTGGTAGGCTTTGGCCGCATCGGCCAGAACACGGCCCGCATCGCCGCTGCGCTGGGCATGAAGGTGCTGGCGTATGACCACCACGAAAAGGAAGAAGCGAAGCAGTACGCGGAATACGTGCCGCTGGAGAGGCTGCTGGCGGAATCCGACGTGATTTCCATGCATTGCCCGCTGTTCCCCCAGACGGAGAAGATGATCAACCGCAGCACCATCGGCCAGATGAAGACGGGCGTGATCTTTATCAACACCTCCCGGGGACAGCTGGTGGATGAAAAGGACTTGGCAGATGCACTCAACAGCGGGAAAATTGCTGCTGCGGGTCTGGATGTGGTTTCTTCGGAACCCATCCGCACGGACAATCCTCTTCTGCATGCCAAGAATTGTTTCATCACGCCCCATATCGCCTGGGCGCCGCTGGAGAGCCGCCGCCGGCTGATGAACATCGCCGTGGAGAATCTGGCGCAGTTTATCGCTGGCACACCTGTGAACGTCGTCAACAGACGTTAATCAATACAAACTGTTATTTGGATTTGCATCAAGGAGGAAACGACAATGAAAATTGCATTTATCGGTCTGGGCATCATGGGCAAGCCCATGGCGAAGAATCTGCTGAAGGCAGGCCATCAGCTGAGGGTGTTTGACCGCAATGCCGGTACCCTGGAAGAAATGAAGGCTGCAGGTGCGGAGATTTGCTCCTGCTCCGCCGAGACTGCCGAGGGCGTGGATCTGGTGATCACCATGCTGCCCAACAGCCCGCACGTCAAGTCCGTCATGCTGGAGGACGACAAGCTGGCCGAGAAGATGCCCAAGACGGCGGCGTTTATCGACTGCTCCTCCATCAATCCCGTGGCTTCCCGTGAAATCGCTGCAAAGCTGGCGGAGTACGGCATCGACATGCTGGATGCCCCGGTGTCCGGCGGCCAGCCCAAGGCTGTTGACGGCACCCTGGCCTTCATGGTAGGCGGCAAGGAAGAGGTATTCAACAAGTTCAAGCCGGTTCTGGAGGCCATGGGCTCTTCTGTGGTGCACTGCGGCGACGTGGGTGCGGGCAACGTGACGAAGCTCTGCAATCAGACCATCGTGGCTGTGAATATTGCGGCGCTGGCGGAGGCCATGCAGATGGGCCAGATGTGCGGTGTGCAGCCCGAAAAGATCTTCCAGGCGATCAAGGGCGGCCTGGCCGGCTCGACCGTCATGAATGCCAAGGCGCCGATGATGATGGATCAGAACTTCCAGCCTGGTTTCCGCATCGATCTGCACATCAAGGATCTGAACAACGTGGTGGATGCTGCCAAGTCTGTGGACGCGCCCATCCCGCTCACGCAGGCTGTGCTGGAGATGATGAAGATCCTGCATCACGACGGCGACGGCTCCTGCGATCACAGCGCGCTGCTGAAGTACTATCAGAAGCTGACGGGCGAGACCCTGCATCACTGATTTCAAATAGGGGCGAGGCCTGCCGGGCTTCGCCCCTATACCATCATTTACGGGGGAGACAATATGAAATTTATCTTTGCTCCGGATTCCTTCAAGGGTTCCCTGTCCGCACTCGAAAGCTGCGATATTCTGGAAAGGGTGACAGCGCGGATCTTTCCTGAAGTTGAGACGATCTCCATCCCCGTAGCGGACGGCGGCGAAGGCACCGTGGATGCGCTGCTGCGCGCCATGGGCGGAAAGCGCATCAAGACGCCTGTGACCGGCCCGATGTTTGAGCCTGAAACGGCTGTTTGGGGCCTGCTGCCCGATGGAAAGACGGCGGTGATGGAAATGGCACAGGCCAGCGGCCTGCCCTATGTTCCTGTCAACCGCAGAGATCCGCGCCGGGCGACCAGCCTGGGCACCGGCGAAATGATTGCTGCGGCGCTGGACATGGGTGTGCGCAGCATCCTTATTGGCATCGGCGGCAGCGCCACCAACGACGGCGGCATGGGCATGCTGACAGCCCTTGGCGCCAGGTTTTTCGATAAGAACGGAAACGCTGTCAAGTCCGTCGGCGGCGAAATGGTGCATGTGGCATCCGTGGATTTCTCCGGCCTCATGCCCGCGCTGAAGGAGACGGAAATCACCGTGATCTGCGATGTGACTAACCCGCTTCTGGGCGAAAACGGCGCCACATTCATCTATGGGCCGCAAAAGGGCGCGACGGACGAGATCCGGGACGAGCTGGAAACGGGCATGGCCCACTATGCTCAGGTGGTCGGCGCCGCAGCCGGAAGAGATATTGCGTTCTTCCCCGGCGCAGGTGCGGCGGGCGGCCTGGGCGCGGCCTTGGGCGGCGTGCTGCATGCGCAGCTCAAGAGCGGCATCGACGCTGTACTCGATGCGGTGGACTTCGATCAGAAGCTGAAGGGCGTCTCGCTGGCCATCACCGGCGAGGGGCGCATCGATGGACAGAGCGTTCGCTTTGGCAAGGTGCCGGTGGGCGTCGCCAAACGCTGCGCGGCGCAGGGCATCCCGACGGCGGCGATTGTGGGCGGCATCGGCAGCGGAGCGGAAGGGCTGTTTGATCTGTGCGAAAGCACCATCACGACCACCGTGACCGGCCCCATGAGCCTGGAAAAGGCCATGAAGGATGCGCCGGCTCTCTATGAATATGCCGCGGAACGCCTGCTGCGCGCGATCCGCATTGGCATGAATCTCAGATAACCGGGAAGAACACTGACCATTTGAGGAGGGGATTCCCATGGCACTTCAAATCACAAACGAAGCGAATCGCTGCCTGCAGTGCAAGAGGCCCCTTTGCCGGGAGGGTTGCCCGGCGCACACGCCCATTCCTGAGGTCATTGCACTGTTCAGGGAAAACCGGCTCATAGAAGCGGGACAGCTGCTGTTTGAGAACAATCCCATGTCGGTGGTCTGCGCCACGGTGTGCGATCATATGGCTCAATGCGCGGGGCACTGCGTGCTGGGCCGAAAGGGTGAGCCTGTACATTTCTACGAGATTGAGCGATTCGTATCCGACGCCTATCTGGACCGCATGAAGATCGAGAAAGCGCCGTTCAACGGAAAGCATGTCGCCGTCATCGGCAGCGGCCCTGCTGGACTGACGGTGGCGATCGAGCTGGCTCGGAAGGGATACGGGATCACCATCTTCGAGGAAAAGGATAAGATCGGCGGCATGCTGCAATACGGCATCCCGGATTTCCGCCTGCCCAAAACCGTTCTGGACCGATACAAGGCCCGGCTTCTTGAAATGGGGATCCGTATTCGGCCCCATGTGGTCATGGGCGGCGACCTGATGATCGACAACCTGTTCCGGGACGGATATTCCTCCGTGTTCATTGGCACCGGCGTATGGCGTCCGTCCACCTTGGGCATCGAGGGCGAAACCCTGGCCAACGTGCACTTTGGCATTTCCTATCTGGCACGACCGATCTCCTACTGCGTAGGGCAGTCTGTGGCGGTCATCGGAATGGGCAATGTGGCTATGGATGTTGCACGCACGGCGTTTAGGCACGGCGCTCAGCGCGTGATGATGTTCCAGCGGGGCAATACATCCCGCGCCAGCGCGCATGAAATGGAATATGCCCGGCTGGACGGCGCGGAGTTCTACTTTGGAAAATCCATCCAGCGCATCACACCGCAGGGGCCGGTGTTTAAAAACTCTGTGCTCAATGAGCAGGGAAGGCCTGTCGGCGTGGAGGGCGAGGATGAACTGATCCCGGCTGACACAACCATCATCGCGATCAGCCAGGGCCCCAAGGACAAGCTGGTCAACACCACCCATGGTCTGCAGGCATCGGAAAGGGGCCTTTTGATCGTAGATGAAAACAACATGACCACGCGTGCCGGTGTGTTTGCCGCCGGAGATGTGGTGCACGGCTCCCTGACGGTGGTGCATGCTGTGAACGACGCCAAAAATGCGGCGGCAGCCATGATGCGGTATATGGAGGAACATGGCTAAGATTTATCAGATATACGGGCAGGATGCTCATGATATGACGATCAGGCTGCTGGAGGCATCAGAGGCCATTCGTCTGGTGCCTTCCGGCGGTTCGGTGGCGCTCAAGCCGAATCTGGTCGTCACCGGGACACCTGAAAACGGCGCTACGACGCATGCAGGGGTGCTCAGCGGATGCATCGAATACTTTAAGGCCCATGGCGTTCGGGAGATCAGCGTGATTGAGGGAAGCTGGGTGGGCGACGAAACGATGCGGGCCATGCGCCGTGCCGGATACGATCGCGTGTGTGAGCACTACGGCGTGCCCTTTTACGATTTGAAAAAGGATCGTATCCGCACTGTGCAAACGCCGGTCGGACCGATCGATATCTGCTGTCGTGCGCTGGACACCGGGCTTCTGGTGGACTTGCCGGTGCTCAAGGGCCACTGCCAGACGAGGATGACCTGCGCGCTCAAGAATCTGAAGGGCTGCATTCCTGATCGGGAAAAGCGGCATTTTCATGCGATGGGGCTGCAAAAGCCCATCGCTGCCCTGGGCGCGGTGCTCAAGCCGCGGCTCATCGTCGTGGACAGCATTTGCGGCGATCTGGATTTTGAAGAGGGCGGCACCCCTGTTCAAACCAATCGCATGTATCTGGGTACGGATGCCGTGCAGTTGGATGCTTATGGCTGCTCACTGATGGGGCTCAATCCCGGCGATGTGCCCTACATTGAACTGTGCGAGCGGTTCGGCGGAGGCAGCTCAGCCTGGCAGGCTGAAGATGTGATCGATCTGAATCGGCCCAGCGATACGGCTGGTTTTCCCAAACCCCGGGGCACGGTTGCTTCGCTGACGAAAAATATACACGAGAATCAGGCGTGCTCGGCATGCTTTGCGGCGCTGGTGCGGGCGATGTACCTCACGGGCTGCGGCCAAAATCGGGAGATTTATATTGGACAGGGCTGGAAAGACCAAAAGCTTGACGGATTGGGGATCGGCAAGTGCTGCCGTGGGGCGCAGGATTGTGTAATGGGTTGTCCGCCCACCGCTGATCAGATCTCCAAAATGCTGCTGAAATGAGTCGGAGTATCGCCTGCCTGGGTCTGGCGATTGGCGCGGGCTTTACCACCATGGCGATTGTCTCCTGCATTGTTGTCGTCATCGTCCTCAGGCTGATGCAGCGCATTGTCCATGTGAATACCTATAAACGGCTTGAGGTGAAGTTCCTGCACCGCAAGGAGATCCTTCCCTATATCCGTGAGGTATTCTCCCAGAAGGATGTATCCATTCTGGATCAGGACTTCCATGCAGAAACCCAGCCGGATGGTAGCAATCTGTATACGAATGTTTATACGCTCACGCTTCCCGGCAAGACAGGTTATCAGGAAATCATTGAAAAACTGTCGGAGCATCGGAACATCCGTGTTGTCAGAACGCGGAATGTTTGAGTCTACCATTCGTTTTTTCGGGTAAGCGTCGACTGGCATGGTGCATGAAGGGCGGAATCGAGACTCCGGTAATCGAAACATGAATAAAAACCCGCAGGCAGAGCAAGCGGCGATCTATTTGCAGGGAGCTGGGCTTTCGGGTTTTCAAATCAGTTTTGTGCTTTCAAAACGAGAATCATGATTACAGTATAGGGGGTGCAGCTGCACACCCCTTGAACACCCTGAATCTGCCCAACCGGCAATCGTAACTTGTATCATTATATCAGCGCAGACACACCTGGAAGCTCAGACATTGATACGATGTCTGAGTTTTATTTTTGCATTTATGATGGCTTGAAATGCAGAAAATAGGGTATAGGTAGCTGAAATTGCTATTTATCCGAGGAAAATTGCAAGATTCTGGTTTTCAAAATCAAAACCAGATTCATACTAAATCGGACAGCGGTTAGGAAAGGACATTAGACTACTCGAGACGGCTGATCCTCCAAATTTTGCACCCCCTGGGCTTGAAACGGCAAAAGCGTACACGGTGTTACGATAGTATCCGTACACGGTGTACGCTTTTATTCTGGGGAGACTTGCTGCGAAGGACGCAGCAATGCCTTCTGACTTCGTGATGATGAACAATGTTTCACACATCTTTCCTATAAACCGGTCGATATCCCTCTTGACTTGGAGTGAACTCCATGCTGTATACTCTTCCTGAGGTGATGAAA
>JBJDYI010000017.1:0-4014 GCA_051867165.1 Faecousia sp.
GGTGCTGCTTCTGGGCGGTATGATTCCCAGTGCATTTGCAGAGGAGATACCGAGTGACAACATTTCAGAATCGGAATCAACGCCTGAGCAGACACTATCCGACGATTCTGAAGATGAATACGGTGTGATGGCTCTGGCAAGTACCCAAAGCAGCATCATGCTGTTTGATTATGCAGATAACGGCAACTACACCACTGTTTTGAACAGCCAGGTCACCTGCACCTACAAGCCCAATGGAACGGACACCACCAGAACCGCATACATCAAAAACCTTGGCTGGCATTTTGCCCGGTACGGCGGTGTTGCCTATGCGGATGATCCTCTGTACTGCATTGAGCCGTGGCGCAGTTATGCAGCCAGTACCTCCGGCAACTCCGTTGACCGAGAGGTGACGCTGGATGGCAGCGGCAGCACCACCGGCAGCAATGTCTGGTACGCACTGCCCACCGCACGGCGTGAAGCCATTGGTCTGATTCTCCTATACAGCAATCAGATGTGGGATCATTCCATCAGCGTTACAACCACCAAGAAGGACGCGAATCCCAATGTCCCCCTGCGGATAGCCACCCAGTTCCTGATCTTTGAAATTGTCTGTGGCCTGCGTGATCCCAGCTCATTTACGGTCAACTCCACCAACGAGAGCGGAACGGCTGGTGACATCTTCTACAATGCGGGCGTGGCATCGGTTACGAATTTTGCGTCCAATTACAATACGCTGGTTTCCTATGTCCAGTCCGCAAAGAAGATTCCCAGCTTTACCTCCGCATCCAGCAGCAGCGCTCCAACCATCACGCTGAACGGCACGACGGCAACAGCTACGGATTCCAATGGCGTGCTGTCCAATTTCAGCTTCTCCAATGGGAATGGAGCCAGTTTCAGCAAGAGCGGCAATACGCTTACTGTCACACAGACAGGAACGATTTCGGAGTCCACGGTTTATTCCGCGACCCGTACTGTACCATCTGCGTCCAACTCCACCTATTGCCTTTGGTACATGAGCGGTTCCAGCTATCAGACGACCATATCCCTTTGCAGTGCTTCCACCGGCTCACTAAGGGCATATTTCAAACTGAAAGCTGTCCCGCAGGTGGGTAGTATTTCTTTGACGAAAACCACTGAGGACGGCAAGAACCTGTCCGGCTGGCAGTTCGGAATCTACAGCAACAGCGCCTGTACAAATCTTGTGTCTGGGCCCCATACCACCAATGCCAACGGAAAGATTTCCGTCACAGATTTATCGGCAGGAACCTACTATGTCAAAGAGTTGGGGCATACGGACAGTGCAATCAACGCTCTGTACTACTGCTCCAGCACCAACCCACAGGCGGTAACTGTAACCGCAGGCGGCACCACTTCGGTCAGCTTCAATAACAAGCTGAATACCGGCTCCATCAGCCTGACGAAAACCACCGAGGACGGACAGAGTCTCTCGGGCTGGCAGTTTGGAATATACTCCAATTCTGCCTGCACCACGCTGGTTTCAGGACCGCACAGCACCAACACCAGCGGTAAGATTTCCGTCACCGGGCTTGCACCCGGAACCTACTATGTCAAGGAAATCGGGCACACGGATAGCGCAATCAATGCCCTTTACTACTGTTCCAGCACCAACCCACAGGCGGTGACTGTGACTGCGGGTGGCACCGCCGCAGTCAGTTTCACAAATAAGCTGAACACCGGCAGCGTGAAACTGGTTAAGTCCACAAACACCGGAGCAAACCTGAGTGGCTGGCAGATTGGACTGTATACGGATTCCGCCTGCACCAGCGCTGTGTCTGGTTCTCCCTTCACCACTGGCGCAGATGGCACAGTAGTCGCCAGTGCCATGCTTCCAGGAACCTACTATGCGAAAGAGATTTCCACGGACGATCCCTATTGGGAATTTGATACCGCTGTGAAGTCTGTAACAGTTGCAGTCGGTCAGACCGCTGAAGTCACCTTCAGCAACACCCATTACGGGCGCATCGAAATCCGCAAGACCACCAATACCGGCAATCAGCTTGGCGGTTGGACATTCCGGGTGAGAGATTCCGAGGGCAACTCCTACGGAGACTTCACCACCGATGACAATGGCTATGCCTGCACCCAGAATCTTCCGTTAGGGCGGTACACCGTGGTGGAGCTTCCCACGGAGGACAATTACTGGCTGACAGAGCTGGGCTTCCATGATGTGACCGTAAAAGCCGGTGAAACCACTATGGATACCTGGCTCAATAAGGAGCAGGGCCTGGCTTGGTTCTATAAAAAGACCAACACCGGTGAGTCTGTGGAGGGTTGGCACATCACTGTCTATTCGGATGAAGCCTGCACTCAGAAGGTAGGCACCCTTATCACCAATGCGGACGGCAAGGCTGGTTACTACCTTGACCCCGGCACCTACTGGGCCAAGGAAACCGGTGATGAACATGGTCGGTTTGAGGACGAATACTGGATGGTGGATGAAACCGTCCAGAAATTTGAAATCAAGCCCCATGAGGATGTGTCCATCACCTTTACCAATGTTCAGTACGGCAGGCTGAAAATCACCAAGACCGTTGAGGGCGGTGGCTCGGTGGAGGGCTGGCAGTTCAAGATCACGGATGCCGAAGGGAAGGTTCTGGACGGTTCTCCCTTCGCCAGCGACAAGGACGGCATTATTCTGACCGGGAATCTGCTGCCTGGAAAATACACCGTGGAGGAACTGCTTCCCGAAAACAGTCTTTACCAATGCGTCAGTAAAAATCCCCAGACTGTCACCGTAAAACAGGGTGAGATTGCCGAGGTAGCCTTTGTCAATGCCTTGCGTTTCGGAAAAATCTCCATTGAGAAAATCGACACCGCGGGTGAACACCTTGCTGGTGCGACTTTCCTGCTGGAATGGAGCGCAGAAGGTTCTTTGTGGTATCCGGTGAAGTATTCCGGGGAACTCATAAGAGGCGGCTGCTCCAATTCTGCTCTGGAAGATGGTAAGCTGACCTCCGGTGAGGATGGTATGATGATCTGGGATAATCTCTATCCCGGACTTTATTATCGGGTGACGGAGCTGAAAGCCCCCAACGGATACGAACTTCTGAAAGGGTATGCCTTTGAAGGGGAGCTTCCTGCGGATGACCTTCAGGTATCCTTGCAGGTGGTCAATGCCAAGGGCTTCTCCCTCCCGGACACCGGTGTCAGCACTGGGCTTATCCTGCGAATCATGCAGCTTCTGTGTGCCGCTGTCTGTGCCGCCCTTCTGCTGATCTCCTACAAAAAGAAACGGTGGTAATGCCATGAACCGAATCTGCTACTGTGCCAGGGATTCCCCCTGGCTTTTTTGATGCCCAAATACAAACCGAAAACAACATTTTTACTCTGAAAGGAATCAAAAAATATGAAAACCAAGATCATGAAAGCCATCGCTCTGTGTCTGGCTCTGGTGCTGTGCTTTGGCAGCGCCATCTCCGTATCTGCCGCCGAAGTCGCGGACGCATCCATCGACGAATCCCAGATGGGTTCCCTGACCATCTTCAAGTATGACCTGACAAGCAGCGAAAATGCCGGTATTTGGGACAGCTCCTATGTTTCCACCGGCGTTGCCGATGAGCACGGCGTTAGCGATGTGTTAGCGGACTATGCCCTGGAAGGTGTGGAGTACAGCTTTGTGAAAGTGGCGGATATTGTCCAGTTCACCGAGTCCACCGCCGAAAACCGTACCGACAACCATGTGGAGGTGCTGTACGCCATCGACAAGGTGCAGGGAGCGGATTTCCTGAAAGCCCTGGGTCTGGAAAATGGTGCGAGCCGTTATGAAAACGCCGATCAGATGGATAACGCCAAGTATTTCTATCAGTCCGATGTGCTGATTCATGCCCTGTCCGCCGCCCTCACTGCCAATTCCACCGTCGTAAAGAACGCAATGAAGCAGTATATCGCTGCAATCGGTGGTACTGCCATGCCCCTGACGGATTCCTACGGCAAGACCAAGGCGGAGAATCTGGAACTGGGTTTGTATCTCATCGTGGAAACCAAGGTCCCTGAAAATGTCGTGTCCACCAC
>JBJDYI010000018.1:0-4001 GCA_051867165.1 Faecousia sp.
TGGGCGGCGACCAGCGGCTCACCGTCCACGCCATCTGCGTGGAGCATGTTCCCAATCCATAAAGAAAGCCGGTGTACCACAAATCACGGTACACCGGCTGTCCTTTTTTCACCCGACCCGCAATGGCAGGGTGTATCGGCACACTCAGGATTATCTGTTCAAATACTGTTCCAGCTCCTTGCGATTGCTGACCTCCACCTTCTGATAAATGTTGGACAGGTGGAATTTCACGGTATTGACGGAGATATGCATATAATCGGCAATCTCCTGATTGCTTTTGCCCCTGGCGGCCATCATGGCCAGGGAAAATTCGTAGGGCGACAGGCGGTCTGTCACCTTGTTGACGGAATCCGGGTTGTGAATCTTCATCCAGCCCCGGGAGAAGGCCATGACCTTTTCCGCAATCCGGCTGTACTGCTCCGGTTCCCTGTCCCGGATGTATTTTTCAATCTGCCCCTGCAGCAGCCCATGGTGCTCCACAAAGGGCTGAATGTAATCTTCCTTCTGGGCGATCTGCCAGGCCCGGTGGAAAAAGTCCGCCGCCAAACCTGCGTCATGCAGGTTGGTCGCCACCATGGAGCCCACCAGATTCAGATACACGCACACCGAAGGAAACCGGCCCGCCGCCATCATCAGCGCCGACCTGGCGACACCCAAGGCTTCCTGATACCGCTTTTGCAGATACAGCGCGTGGGCTACGGCGTACAATAGATACAGCCTCGTTCCCTCCGGCAGGAGGGCGGTGTGTTCTTCCCCTATGGGTTCAATTTCCCCGTCCGTGTGAAAAAACACAGCCAGAAAATACCGCAGCGCGTCATAAATCGCAGCCATCTTCTCATCCTCGGGACACTGTGCCGTCTGAGTCAGGGCGGCAATATCCGCCCGAACCAGCCGGGCGTTACCCAAGCCCACATTGGCCATGCTGTGCAAAAGCAGCGCGGAAGCGCGAATCTCCGGGCAGGGGCTATTCAGGAAGCGCTGGCTCTCCTCGGCAGCGTCAGCATACTTCGCCTGAAAATAATGATGGGCTGCCAAAGCAACCGTCCGTTCTTCTTCATCTGAAAGCGCCCCGATCATGGTTTCCGCCGGGATAAGCGTGAAGGGCTGCCAGATGGGCATAAAGGTCTTTTCTATCCGATTCATTGCCTTTTTCCTCTCCTGCGTTTGACCACGGAAGTTTCTTTTATAAATAGTTTACCATGTCCTGACGGTGGTGTCAAGGAACCTGTCTCCGCCGCAAGGCGAAGCATTCGGGGGCAAAACAGAAGTAGCACCAACTTCGCAGAATTCTGTTGATACGAAAAATCAGCGAACTTCATGGACAGCAGAGAATACGCCTCTGTTTTGCCCAAGAAATTCGCCTTGTATCAGCATATAGGACCGCAAGAAAATGAAACTAAACGGTTTGATACCATTCGTCCTAAACAGGTTTGTTTATGTTATTTCAGGGAGACGGGTGGCTTGCAGGTTGTTCCAAAACGAGCAATGGCTCTACTGATTTTTGCTGCGAAGTCGGAAGAGCCATTTTTGTTTGCAGTTGGCACGCCACGATCTCTGTTTATTATGCCTGCTCAAAGCTCTGTTTTTGCATATTCAAATTGCATTTATGGCAATCCAGGAAAATATCCAAATGCTATTACGCAGTATAGACCGTTGAAGTAAGATGCACTGCGGCAAAGATACCATTCTCCTTTCCGCAGCGCAAAAATTTTTTTATCTCTGACTATCTTTTTACCGCTCTGCTTCGTTATACTAAGTGAAAGCGCTTTTATTTTACAGGAGAGGAGGAAAAACATGGACGGCGATTTCCTGCTTCTGCACAAGATGCAAAATGGCGATGATCAGGCCATCGACTCCTTTGTGCGCAAGTTCTACCCAAAGATTTTGCGATACTGTCACCTACATATCAACGATTCAGGCGTTGCGGAAGATCTGACGCAGGAAACCTTTGCCCGGTTTTTCCGCACGCTCCATCAGTACCAGCACTATGGAAAGGCGGCAAATTATCTGTATGTGATTGCAGGCAATCTGTGCCGGGATTATTACAGAAAACCGGCAGAACTGCCAATGGAGGAATTCCCGGAACAGCCAGTCTTCCTGATGGAATCCCTGGATTTACGGATGGATGTCCATGTGGCTCTGGAACGTCTTCCACAGGAACTGTGGGAAGTAACCATCCTGTATTTCTTTCAGGAAGTCAGGCAAAAGGAAATTGCCAGAATTCTGGGTATCGGTCTGCCGCTGGTGAAGTACCGGATCAAACGTGCAAAAGAATTACTGGCAATCTATTTAGGAAAGGAGGATTATGAATGAAGGAGCTCTTTCGTTTTGATGTGATCTGCGATGAATCCAAAATTCAGAAAACCATTGCTGTCTCCAAGGAAGCGTTTCTTGCTGCGGAATCGGAGCAAACCGTATCCCACATGGAATTTCTGTATCAGCAGAGTAAATATATCAAGAAACGCTGGTGGCTGATGCAGGGGCTGCTGCTTGCCTGTGTCTGTTTCCTGCTGCTGGGCGCAGAAACCGATTTCATTGTGCGCCGCATTCTTGGGCTTGCCGGACCGCTGTTCGTCATTCTGATTTATCCGGAAATCTGGAAGAATCGGAGTTTCGATGCCTTGGAAATCGAATGTACAACATTTTACACCCTCCGTTCCATCTACGCTGCACGGCTGACCCTCTTTGCCGGGGTAGATGTGGCGATGCTGTCAGCGTTCTATGCCGGGGCATCCCTGCTTACCAGAATGACTCTCTGGGAAATGCTTACGCAGTTTCTGCTCCCCTTCAATGTGACCTGCTGTATCTGCTTTCGAACCCTTTACAGCAAGCGGATTAATTCCCAGGCACTTTCCCTGTTCCTGTGCACCCTCTGGGCTGGGATCTGGTCGTTATTTGTTCTGAATGATGCTGTTTTCCATGCCATTTCTGTTCCTGCGTGGGTATTTTTGCTGGCTGCATCTGTTTTCTTCATGGGATATACCCTCTATCGCGGACAGAGGGAATGGCAAAACATTATGGAGGTGAAACCTTTATGGATTTGAAAATTAGAGGCTTAACAAAAGAATTCAACAGCTTCAAAGCCGTTGACCATTTCAGCTATGATTTGAGCTGCGGCGTCTATGGTCTGCTTGGTGTCAACGGCGCTGGTAAAACCACCCTGATGCGGATGCTGACCACCTTGATGAAACCCACATCCGGCTGCATCACCTGGGATGGAGAAGATATTTTTGCCATGGATGGCAGATACCGGAATCTGCTGGGATATCTTCCTCAGGATTTTGGGTACTATCCAGACTTTTCCGTCTACGACTACCTGATGTACATTGCCACCCTCAAAGGGATCCGCCCTGCGGTGGCAAAGCAACGGGTCAAGGAACTGCTGAAGCAAGTCGGTCTGGTGAAAGCACGGTACAAGAAAATGAAAACCCTCTCTGGCGGCATGAAGCGCCGGGCAGGCATTGCCCAAGCCATGCTGAACGACCCCAAGATTCTCATTCTGGACGAGCCTACCGCCGGTCTGGATCCCAGCGAGCGGATCCGGTTTCGGAATCTGATCAGCGAGCTTTCAGAGGATCGAATCGTGCTGCTGTCCACACATATTGTTTCGGACATTGAGTATATCGCGGGTGACATTCTGCTGATGAAGGACGGCTGCCTTGCCATTTCCGGTACGACTGAGGAACTCATTGCCTCCATGCCGGAACCAGTTTGGAGCTGTACGGTACCAAAAAGCAGGATTGATACCTGTCTGAAGGCATACAAAGTTGCTAACGTAAAGACTGTTCCCGGCGGTGCGGAGCTGCGGATCGTTTCCAAGGGACGACCCACAGAAGATGCCGTTCGGGTGGAACCAACTCTGGAGGATGTGTTCCTCTGTTATTTCGGAGAAAGAGCGGGTGATAGCGATGGTGCGGTATGAACTGAAAAAGGTATTTGGTTCCGTTGGTGGTAAGATCGCCCTGATATTGTACATTGCCGTCTTGGCTCTGTCCTGTTGG
>JBJDYI010000019.1:0-3984 GCA_051867165.1 Faecousia sp.
TTGCTGATCTCCACCACGGAGGCCCCGCAGCGGGGACATTTACCCAGGCTCTCTTTATCGCTGGGAAACAGTGCGGCAGCATCTTTTACCGCCTCATAGCGGCCGGTTAATTCTGTGAGCATAGCCGCAATCTCGGAAAGAAACGCATCCGGCTCCGCACCGCCGCGCTCGATCTCTTTCAGGCGATGCTCCCACTCGGCAGTCATGGAGGGTGACTGTATCTGGTCCGGCAGTACCGTGATCAGGGCCACGCCCTCATGGGTAGGCATCAGATGGGTAGCCTTTTTGACCTTTTTTCGCTCTACGAATCCCACCTTGATGAGTTTTTCCAGAATCCCGGCACGGGTAGCCGGGGTTCCCAGCCCTTTTCGCTCCGCATCCTCCGGCATTTCTCCGGCGCCGGCAGTCTCCATCGCAGAAAGCAGCGTGTCCTCCGTAAAATGGGCCGGTGGAGAAGTTTTTCCCTCTTTCACGGCGGCAGTTACCACAGAGAGGATGTCACCTTCAGAAAGAATCGGCAAAGCCTTGGCCTCCTTTTCCGGGTCCGGCTTGTTTTTCAGAGTGTCTTTGTAACGCCCATCCAGCTCCCGCCATCCGGGATTTATGATAGCACGGCCTTTGGCCTTGAACTCCTGACCGGCACACTCTACCACAACAGAAGTTTCTGCATAGGCATGGGGCTGGCCCACAGCACACAGCAGCCGGGCGCAAATGAGCTGTAAAAGGGCCAGCTCTCCGGCAGGCAGAGCCGAAAGGTCTGTTTCCCGAATACTCTGTGTGGGAATGATGGCGTGGTGGTCGCTGACCTTGGAATCGTCAATGACCTGGGCGGAATTACAGCGAATGGTCAACTTCTCCGCAAACGGCATGGTTTCGGCAGTGTTATTGACCAGCATCGGCAGGCTTCCGGCCATATCCGAAGTCAGATACCGGCTGTCGGTACGGGGGTAGGTTGCCAGCTTCTTTTCATAGAGGCTCTGTAAATAGTCCAGCGTCTGCTGGGCGGTGAATCCCAACAGCCGGTTGGCCTCTCTCTGGAGAGTCGTCAAATCATAGAGGGCAGGCGGCTTTTCAGTCTTTTCTTTGCGCTCCACGGATTTGACCGTGGCATGGGCTGCCGTGAGGCAAGCCGCTTGAAGGGCCTCTGCCTGGGTCTTGTCCGTGATTCGCTCCGATGCAGCCGTGAAATCAGAAAACGCCACTGCCACTGTATAAAACGGGATCGGTTTGAACGCGTCAATGGCCGCTTCCCGCTGGACGATCAGCGCAAGAGTTGGGGTCATCACTCGTCCAATGTTCAGGGTGCGGTGATACAGGATGGAAAAGAGCCGGGTGGCATTGATACCCACCAGCCAGTCTGCCTGCGCCCGACACAGGGCCGCCGCATAAAGTCGGTCATAGTCCGCCGAGGGTTTCAAGTGAGCAAAACCGTCCCGAATGGCACTATCCTCCATTGAAGAAATCCAGAGACGTTCCACCGGCTTTTTACAATTTGCCTGTTCATAGACCAGCCGGAAGATCAGCTCACCTTCGCGCCCGGCATCCGTGGCGCACACCAGAGAGGCTACATCCGGTCGTTCCATGAGCTTTTTCAGGGTATCAAACTGCTTTCTGCTGTCCGGGAGAATGGTGTAGGCCCAATGCTCCGGCAGAATTGGCAGGTTGGCCAGCGCCCATTTGGCGTAGTTTTCTCCGTAGGCGGAGGCATCAGCCAATTCCACCAGATGGCCCACGCACCAGGAGACAAGAAAGCCGCTGCCTTCCAGATAGCCGTCCTTACGGCTGTTCGCGCCGAGAACAGCCGCGATGGATTTTGCCACAGAGGGCTTTTCCGCAATGACCAGCTTCATTTCGTGGTTCCTCCTTCCTTGGGTTTGGGCTTTATGATAAGGTCACGATGACACAGGCCGAAACAAGCCCGTCCATAGCTGGAGCAGCCATAGCAGCGGTGGTTTTTCGGCAGCGCCGAAGGGCAGGTTTCCCGCCCGCCCATCGGCTTCTGCTGCATCATGCGTTCAAAGGGACTGTTGGTGAAGTAGGTCATTTATCCTCACTTCCCGCGCCGTCCTCATCATCACCGTCCAGTTCATCCTCCGGCACTTCCGCATCATCCTCCTCGTCCTCAAAGTCATAATCATCCAGATCAGGGGAGGTCTTGGTTTTCGGCTTGTTTTTGATGAACTTGATGTAGGCAAAGACACTGCCGCCACCCAGGGCTGCAATCAGCAGCAGTACCAGCAGACCGGCAGTCGAATTGCTCTTTTCCGGTTCCGGCTCCGGTTCCGTAGTGGGTTCCGGCTCCGGTTCAGCAGGCTTGGTTTCCTTACCGGCGCACTCGGTCATATTGGTGGCACAGACGGGGCAGCTCGTATTGACTGCGCCTGCCGCGCATTTTTCTGAACAGGTGCAGACCACGGGCGCTGTTTCTTCTTCCTCGGCCAGCGCCGCCAGATCGTCCGTATCCACCGGATTCAGGAAGTAGGTCTTGAACTGTTCCTCGTCCTCATTTACCGGCGCATCATAGTCGATCACCAGATAGAAGATATTGCCGTCCCGGTCCTCAATAGTGATGAATTGCTTATTGGTAGCCTTGTCATAAAGCAGATCGCGGGTCACGATGTCCGTTTCCTCAGACAGCGGTTCACCGGATTCCGGTTCCGACACAGTTTCGATGGGTTCCGTTTCCTCAAATTCCGGGCCGCCGCCCGCAAAGGCCGTGACAGAAAAGGCGCTCATGCAGAGAACACATACAGCCAGACAGGTCAGGAAGCGCAGCTTAGATTTCTTCATGGTCAGATTCCTCCATTTCTCCCCGCATAACAGCGGCGGGGTCGGTTTTCATGGTCTGGATTAGCGCGGCAAGCTGGGTAATATCCAGGCTGTGCGCGTGAATCAGCTCCAGAATGTCGTTGTTCTCCAGCTCTGTAATCTGCCGCTCAATTTCCCGGTTGCGGCTCTGAAGCTCGGAGATTTTGTTCTTGTTTTTATCCAGCTCACTGCGGAGCTTGTTGATCTTGGCGTTCATGGTAAAATCCCTCCTTTACGGCAAACGGCCAAAGGTGTAAAAGTGTTGCTGCCAGTACGAAGTATTGATACTGGCGTAAGAGATGGGATTTCCACAGTGGATCATCATCCCATCGCCCACATAGATACCCACATGGCTTACACCCGGCGTATCATAGGTCCCCTTGAAGAAAATCAGATCACCGGGACGCGCGTTGGCGGAGGACACCGGGGTACAGATGTCGCAAAGCCCCTGTGCGCCCAGCCTGCCCACATTCCAGCCGGAGTGGTTGATGACCCAGCTCACAAAGCCGGAGCAGTCAAAAGAAGTGCTGGGGTTGGAACCGCCCCACACATAGGGGTAGCCCAGGTATTTCTCCGCTTCCTTTAACATGGCGGCAAAGACTTCATCCTCCAGCGCCTCCGGCGGCACATCGTAATCCAGATAGTCCTCTCTGGTGGAGGCATTGGGATCGCCTGCGAACAGATCCGGCCGGTTGCCCAGGGTCGCCATATACACGGCGTACATACTGACCTGTTCCTCGCCCATGATATAGACCGGCAGATGAGACAGATCGAAGTTTTCCAGGGTTACATAGCAGATGTAATAGTCATAAGGAACTTCTTCACTGGTTTCTTCTCCGGTTTCCGGGTCCGTGGAGGTTTCGGTGCGGTAACGGGTTTCCACTACCACATTCTCAGTGAGCGTGTACTGACGGTCAAAGAGCATGGCAAGCGTTCCCTGTACCTCAGAGAGCGTCCATTCTCCCTGATGGTAGGCAGTGAGAATGGAAATCAGCACATAGGGGTCGTGCTTGATCTCATCCAGATCATAGTGATACTCGTCATATCCGCTGTGCAGGCTCTCATAATGGTCAATCTCATACTGAAGGTCAGCCTCCATCTGTGCATAGGCAGCTTCCGCGCCCAGCATATCCTCATCACGGGAGGGATAGGTGGAACCGGCAAGGCCGGACATTC
>JBJDYI010000020.1:0-14779 GCA_051867165.1 Faecousia sp.
GCTCCACCCGTATCCCCGCCGTTCAGGATGCCGTGAAGAGCATCACCGGCAAGGAAGGCTTCAAGGGCATCAACCCCGACGAGTGCGTGGCTGTTGGCGCTGCCATCCAGGGCGGCGTGCTCACCGGCGACGTGCAGGACATCCTGCTGCTGGACGTGACTCCCCTGTCCCTGGGCATCGAAACCATGGGCGGCGTGTTTACCAAGCTGATTGAGCGCAACACCACCATCCCCACCCACAAGAGCCAGATCTTCTCCACCGCCGCTGACGGCCAGACCTCCGTTGAGGTTCACGTCCTGCAGGGCGAGCGTGAGATGGCTGCTTACAATAAGACTCTGGGCCGTTTCCAGCTGGGCGGCATTGCTCCCGCTCCCCGCGGCGTGCCTCAGATTGAAGTTACCTTTGACATTGACGCCAACGGCATCGTGAAGGTTTCTGCCAAGGACCTGGGCACCGGCAAGGAGGCCAACATCTCCATCACCGCTTCCACCAACCTGAGCCAGGAAGACATCGACAAGGCTGTCCGGGAAGCCGAGCAGTACGCTGCCGAAGACAAGGCCCGCAAGGAAGAGGTGGACACCCACAACACCGCCGATCAGGTGGTCTACCAGACCGAAAAGACCCTGAACGAGCTGGGTGACAAGATCTCCGCCGATGAGAAGAGCTCCATCCAGTCCGCCGTTGACCATCTGAAGGAAGTCAACAAGGGCACCGACATTGAGGCCATCAAGGCTGCCACCGATGAAGTGCAGCAGGCCTTCTACAAGGTTTCTGAGAAGCTGTATCAGCAGGCCAATCCCCAGGGCGGCCAGGCTCCCCAGGGCGATGACGGTGTGGTTGACGCCGACTACGAGACTGTGGACTAATTGAACCCATCAAAGGGGCGGCACTGCCGCCCCTTATTGGTGTATATCTGGAATTCTTCCAGATAAGGAGTTTCCCACATTGAGGTGAAATAAAATGGCAGAAAACAAACGCGATTATTACGAGGTGCTGGGCGTCAAAAAAGAGGCCAGTGCCGATGAAATAAAGAGGGCCTACCGGAAGGCCGCCATGAAATACCATCCCGACCGGAACCCCGGCGACAAGGAAGCGGAAGCGAAGTTCAAGGAAGTGGGCGAAGCCTACGAGGTTCTGTCTGACGAGGGAAAGCGGCAGCGCTACGACCAGTACGGGTTTGCCGGTGTGGACCCCAACTTTGGCGCCGGTGCCGGTGGCTATGGCGGCAGCGGTTTTGGGGGCTTTGGCGGTTTTGGCGATTTTGGTGACATTTTCAGCGAATTCTTCGGCGGCGGCGACCGCCGGGGCTCCAGCCAGAATGTACCCCGCCGCGGCGAAAACATCATGACCCATCTGGAGCTGACCTTTGAGGAGGCCGCCTTTGGCTGCGAAAAGGAAGTGGCCACCCCCCGGATTGAAAACTGCAGCGCCTGTTCCGGCTCCGGTTCCGCAGACGGCGTGATCGAAACCTGCTCCCAGTGCCGCGGCACCGGCCAGGTCCACACGGTCCAGAATTTCATGGGTATGCAGATGCAGTCTACGGTGGCCTGTCCCCAGTGCTCCGGCCGTGGTAAGATCATCAAGAATCCCTGCACAATCTGTAAGGGTAAGGGCAAGGTGCGCCGCACCAATAAGGTGAAGGTGAAGGTTCCTGCCGGTGTGGATGCCGGGCAGAGCGTCCGTGTCCGGGGCGAAGGCTCCGTTGGCATCAATGGCGGTCCCAATGGCGACCTGCTGGTGGAAATTTACATCAAGCGCCATCCCATCTTCACCAGAGAAGACCGGGATGTTCTGTGCGAGGTGCCCATTTCCTTCACCCAGGCAGCTCTGGGTGCCACCATTCTGGTGCCCACTCTGGACGGCAAGGTGGAATATGAGATTCCCGAAGGCACCCAGACCGGCAAGGAATTTGTCCTGCGGGACAAGGGTATTCCCGAGGTGAACAATCCCCGCCGCCGCGGCAGCCACCGGTTCACCGTGGTGGTGGAAACCCCCACAAAGCTGACCAAGGAGCAAAAGGATCTGCTGCGTCAGCTGGATGAGACTCTGGTGCATGGGGAGACCCCCAAGATCAAGAAGTTCTTTGAAAATCTGAAGGATTTCTTTGACTAATCTCCATTCCCATTTTTACCAAGAAGGCACCGCCGTCTGGCGGTGCCTTCTTGCGCCGAAAAACCACAAAGACACATCTTATGGATTTTCGGATATAAAAGGAGGCAGCGAATTTCGCTGCCTCCTTGTTTTATTTCCCGGTTTATTCGCCCTTTTTCTCGGCGTTCAGGGGGTCCACCACAATCTCCTTGAAGGGATTGGCAATGACGGTTTTGTAGGTATGATAGATGACCATGCCGGGCTTGCCATTGGGGATTTTCTTCACCTGCTTCACCGGTGTCACATCCACGGGGATGTTCTGTCCACCGGTGGTTTCGGAGTAGTAGGCGGCCAGCTGGGCTGCCTGGGTGATGGTGTCGTCGGGGGGTGTGGTGCCGCCGCAGGAGATGATCACATGGGAGCCATGAACCTTGGAGGCATGGCACCAGATGTCGTCCTTCCGGGCAAGCCGGAAGGTCAGTTCATCATTCTGCCGGTTGTTTCGCCCCACATAGATGGGGTAGCCGTCGGTGGACTCGAATCGCATAGGCTGCAGCTTGGCCTGCTTCAGCTTCTTCCGGCCAGCCTCCGGCCGCAGATAGCCGCCATCCTGCAGCTCCCGCTTGATCTCTTCCAGCTCCGCCTCGGTCTGGGCCCGGCTCAGTTCCTCCAGAACGCTTTTCAGATAGTCCAGTTCCGTTTCACCCAGTTCAATCTGCTTTGTCAGTTCCCGCTCGGCGTTTTTCATCCGGGCGTAATCTTTGTAGAATTTGGCGGCATTCTGCTGAGGAGAGAGGATGGGGGAAATGGGAATGTCAATGACGGGCATTTCCTCGTGGTAAAAATCCTCACACCGGACCAGGGTCTGGCCCTTGACGATCTTGTGGATGTTGGCGGTGACAATGTCGCCCAGCTGCCGCAGCCGCTCCCGGTCGTAGGTGGCGGACAGCTCCTTCTCCTGAATGGCCAGCTTCCGGGTCAGACGGGTGCAGAGGTTCTGCACCGTTTTCCGGACGGCCTGGCTCTTTTGCCGCATGGCATCATTCCGGTCCCGGACGGTGTAGTATAGATCCAGCAGGGCCCCAAAGGATGCGGCCTCCTGACAGTTTCCGTACTGCCGGATGGGGCAGAAGGCAAATTGCTTGGGGGTGCCGTCGGCCAGCGCATAGTAGTAGGGACGGGGATGGTTCAGATGTTCTTTGAAGAACAGCTCCAGCTTTTCCGCGGCAGCGGCAATGTCCAGCGCTTCCACCCGGGCATCGGTGTCTCCGGCGGCATAGAGGGCCGCTTCCCGGCACACCAGGGGAGACAGACCGCCGAAGGTGTCCATGAGCCGGTCGCAAAGCAGATCTGCCCCGGGGGCAGCGAGGAAGTTGACATAATGTTCTGCCGGAGCCGGATTTTCCTTGACCACAGCCTCCGGCTCCTGGTAGTTCAGACCCGGCAGGGCGGCCCGCTTGGCACTTTCGTCCAGACCGATCCTGCGCAGGCAGTCCAGAATCCGGCCCTCGGGGCTGAGAAGATACAGATTGCAGGTTCGGCCCATGAGTTCGGCCACCAGTTTTTTCTGAACCGGAAAGCCCATTTCATCGGTGCAGTCAAAGGTGAATGTGGCCATCCGCTCTATGGGGGGCTGGGTGACCTCCGCCAGCTTGGCGCCCATGAGGTGCTTGCGCAGCAGCATACAGAACATGGGAGGCTCCGCCGGATTTTCCGGGGAAGCGGTGGTGAGATGGAGCCGGGGGGCGGTGGGATTGGCGGCAAACAGCAGCTTGCTCCGGTAATCCCGGCTGTGCATCTGCAAAATTAACGTATCCCGGCTGGGCTGGTGAATTTTGTCGATCCGGGCGCCGATGCACTTTTCCCGGACTTCTTCCAGCACAGCGGTTAAAAAGAACGCATCAAATGCCATTGGGTTCCTCCATCACGGTTTTGAACAGTTCGTTGATCCGATCTGTCTGGCCTGCCAGGTATAAGGCGCCGAAGAGGGCTTCCAGGCCGGTGGCCTTGGCGTATTCCGCGGCAGTGCAGGACTTGGGCACTGCATGGACGTGGGCATTTTTGCCCCGGCGGTAATAGGCCAGCTCCTCCTCGGTCAGGTAGGGCAGCAGCTTGTCAACAAAAGCCGCCTGAGAGGAGGCCTTGACCATGGCAATGGTGTCCCGGTGGAGGTTGCCCACATTTTTGCCGCCTTTGGCGCAGAGCCAGCCCCGGCATAAAATCTCAAACACACAGTCGCCCATGTGGGCCAGACCCAGATTGGAAATGGCGGCAATGTCCTGCTTGGATAAATTCATTTTAAAATAGTTTTCCATAAGTTCCCCCGTGATATCAGGAATTGGGCGCACAGCCCGGTGAAGAGACCCGTGATGATGCTGACGACGATCATGACAGGCAGATATACGATAATCGAAGCGGTGCCCATCAGCAGCACCGCCATGGCCATCTGACCAATGGAGTGGGCCATGGCCCCCAGGCAGCCTGCCACCCAGAGCTGATCCGGCTTCAGGAGCTTCCGCAGTAAAATGGTCACGGCGATGGCACAGCCGCCGCCGGCGGCGGAATAGAAAATGGTGCTGAAATTGCCGGAGAACACCGCTCCCAGGAAAATTCTGGCTGCCAGCACCAGAACGCCGTCTCCGGGTCCCAGGGCGAACACGGTAAACACCGTGACGATGTTGGAAAGGCCCAGCTTCACCCCCGGCAGAGGCACGATGGATGGGATCTGTGCTTCCACCAGAAAGATGGTCAGGGCAATGGCGGTCAGCAGTCCCAGCAGGGCCGTTTTTCTGGTTTTCAGCGCGGTCACCTTCTTTCTAATAATATAACATATCAAATTTTGGGGCCGTTGTCTAGTAGATAAGGTGACGCCGAAGGTTTGCTTCCGCCCGTTTCAGGGTGTGGTGGACAGTGCTGCGGTGAACACCCTGCCGCCGGGCGATCTCGGCGGGACGCAGTTCCTCGAAATAGTAGGCCATCAGGGTGTCCCTCTGTTTTTCCGTGAGTTCTTCTGCCATGACCCGCAGGATTCTCTGAATCTGCACGTCCTTTGGCAGCTCCAGGCCCCATTGGCTGTCATAGAGTATATTTCTCATTGCGCCAATATCCGCTCTCGTAGTAACGGGCCGTCAGTTCCGCCAGTTCGTTCACTTGGGTCAGCATGGGGGCCAGATCCGCAAGGCGGCGTTCCAGATGCCATTTTTCATCGGGATCGTCGGTTTCCCGGAGGGCCTTGCGGATTTCTTTCATTCGGTTTCTCAGCAGCCGGGCGGATTCTTCATATCCCGGACTCAAATCGGCCAAACACATCATACTTTTCCTCCTTGATTTCGTTAAGGACCAGTATAGCGGTCGAAAAATGCCTTTCCATCGATTTTTGGAAGGGGCTTGTTTCTCTGGATTTTGCGAAGGGAATGTGCGATACTGGACAGCGGAGCATCCAATGTCAGACGCCCGGGCGGTTCCCGCGAATTCCCGGGCGCCCTGCCGAGAAACCGGAATTTGCGTTGTTTTTCTTCTTTTCAATTGCCCGTCTTTGGAGTATGATAGAGAAAAGGGAGGAAAAAAGATGGATGACTTGTTTTTTATGGATCTTGCGCTGGAACTGGCCCGGGAGGCGGCAGCGGATGGGGAAGTGCCCGTGGGCTGTGTCATTGTCCGGGGAGAAGAAGTGGTGGGCCGTGGCCGGAACCGCCGGGAGAAGGGAAAATCCGCCCTGGCCCACGCGGAGCTGGAGGCCATCGCGGATGCCTGCGGCAATCTGGGGGGCTGGCGGCTGTGGGAGTGTACCCTGTATGTGACCCTGGAGCCCTGTCCCATGTGTGCCGGGGCCATCATCAATGCCCGGATTCCCCGGGTGGTTTACGGGGCCGGGGACAAAAAATGCGGCGCCTGCGGCGGTGTGTGCAGCCTGTTTGACATGGCCTTCAACCACCATCCCAAGGTGGAATCCGGAATCCGGGAGGCAGAAAGCAGCGCTTTGCTGACGGAATTTTTCCAAAATCTCCGGGTCGAACTGCGCAGCCGTCCCAAATGGAAGGGAAAAGTACAAACGGACATGGAATGAAAGGGGACCATGGATGGATCTTCAGCAGCGGACAAGACGGTTTGGTATCTATGTGATCCTGTGTGCCTGCATACTCAGGTTGACTTTGTCCGGAGGAATCGAGACGATGATCCGGCATCTGACAGAGGAGACTCCATTTCTTACATATTTAGAAACCGGACGGAACGTCCGGTTTTCTGCATCTGTGGAGAAATGTTCCGATCACATGCGGGAGTCTCCGGCCCCCTGGCTGTGTGTGCCGGCGAAACCGGTTTTTTCGGCGGAAGAGGCGGATGCGCTGGAAATGGATTATGACTGTTCCCGCCGGCCGGATCTGGCCACGCTGCTGTCCCAACCGCTGGACTGGGACTTGACGGGAGACGCCCCCGCGGTGCTGATCTTCCACACCCATACCACGGAAAGCTATACAAAGGCTGGGGAAGATTATGAGGAAACATCCCGCTACCGAACGCTGGAGCCCCAATACAATATGCTGTCCATTGGAGAAACGGTGGCGAACCTACTGGAAGAGGCCGGGATCGGGGTGATTCACGACCGGACGGTGCATGACCATCCCTCCTACAATGGCTCCTATGTCCATGCTCGGCAGACAGTGCAGGAAATTCTGACAGAGAACCCATCCATCCGTCTGGTGCTGGACCTCCACCGGGACGCTTCGGAAACCGCGGGGAAGCAGCTTCGCACAGAGGCGCTGGTGGCGGGAGAACCATCGGCCCAGCTGATGTTTGTGGTGGGCACAGATGTGTCCTATCCCTCCCACGAGAACTGGGAGGAGAATTTGTCCTTGGCTCTGAAACTTCAGGCGCTTCTCTCCCGGGAGCATCCGGGGCTCGTGCGTCCCCTGAATCTTCGGAGCCAGCGCTTCAATCAGGATCTCAGTCCCGGCGCGCTTCTGGTGGAAGTGGGAGCCGCCGGAAATACCCATGGGGAAGCCCTGACGGCGGCCCGGGCGCTGGCTGAGGCGGTGATACAGCTGTCCCGGGGCGGGGAAACAGCATTGCAAGATGTCCACATCTCGGAAACAATCGAACGCGAAACGTGTAATTCCGTCCTTTTGTATCGATAACGTGTAAAATACGAAAAAAATTTAGTGAAACTGACGTGAGGTTATGGACAAATCGAGTGAAATACGTTATTATATGAGATAACAATGCGGTAAGAGCCGTGCAACAATGAAAGAGGTGAAGTAACATGGCGTTTTCTTTTTTCGGAGGGGTGCATCCCAAGGAAAATAAAATTGCCAGGGATGTGGCCATTCAGGAGTTCCCGGAGCCGGATGTTCTGGTGATCCCGATGTCCCAGCACATCGGCGCCCCCTGTAAGCCACTGGTAAAGAAGGGGGATCAGGTTACTGTCGGTCAGAAGATTGGTGACAATCAGGGACTGTGTGTTCCTGTGCATGCTTCCGTTTCCGGCAAGGTGAAATCTGTTGAAATGCGGGCACATACCAGCGGCACCACGGTCATGAGCGTGGTCATTGAGAACGACCATCTGGGCACCCTCTGCGAGGACATCAAGCCCCGCACCCAGGCGGAAGTGGATGCGCTGACGCCGGAAGAGCTGATGAACATCATCCGCGAAGGCGGTATTGTGGGTATGGGCGGTGCAACCTTCCCCACCCATGTGAAGCTGTCCTCGGGTCTCGGCAAGGTGGACACCATCATTGTCAACGCCGGCGAGTGCGAGCCCTTCATCACCTCCGATGACCGGATTTGCCGGGAGATGCCCGGGGAGCTGATCTCCGGCCTGAAGGTCATCATGAAGATTCTCAGCCTGAACACCGCCCACATTGCCATCGAGGACAACAAGCCGGAGGCTGCCAAGGCCCTCCAGGCCCAGATCTGCGCCGCCGACGGCATCACCGTGGACGTGCTGCCGGCCAAATACCCCCAGGGCGCTGAAAAGCAGATGATCTACGCTGTGACCGGCCGGGAGGTTCCCTCCGGCGGTTTGCCTGCTGCGGTGGGCTGTGCCGTGTTCAATGCGGCCACCTGTAAGGCCATTCATGATGTGGTCTATCTGGGCATGCCCCTGATCAAGCGTGTGGTGACCGTTTCCGGTGACATTGTCATGGAGCCGAAGAACCTGATTGTGCCCATCGGAACCTCCGTCAACGACCTGCTGGAAGCGGTGGGCCATTCTGAGAACCCCTACAAGGTTCTGTCCGGCGGTCCCATGATGGGCACTGCTCTGTACGATTTGTCCGCCCCCACCATCAAGGGTGTCAATGCTGTCACCATTCTGGGCCGGAAGAACAAATATGTGGTGGACGAGCCCCGGTGCCTGCGCTGCGGCAAGTGCATCGATGTCTGCCCCATGAAGCTGATGCCCGTTCTGCTGTACAAGGCCCTCCAGTCCGGCTCTCCTGAGGAAATGAAACAGGTACATATGCTCGACTGCATCGAGTGCGGCTGCTGTGCGTATACCTGTCCTGCCGGCGTACCTCTGGTGCTGGCGTTCCGCAGCGGAAAGCAGATCCTGCGCAATGCGGCAGCGGCTAAGAAATAGGGAGGTGGAAGTCTAAATGGCACAGATGAAATACTTTTATGAGCTGACGATTTCCAGCTCCCCTCATGTTCATTCTCCCGTCACCACTCAGACCATCATGCGCGATGTGCTGATTGCGTTGGTTCCTGCCCTGGTGGGCTCCGTGGTGTTCTTCGGCTTCCGGGCTCTGACCGTGACGCTGGTCAGTGTGCTGGCTTGCCTGTTCTTTGAATGGGGCTACTGCAAGCTGATGAAGGTGGACTGCAAGATCTATGACCTGTCCGCAGTGGTCACCGGCGTGCTGCTGGCCTTTGTGTGCCCCGTCACCATACCCTATTGGACCATCATCCTGGGCGACCTGTTTGCCATTGGCCTGGTGAAAATGCTCTTTGGCGGTCTGGGCCGGAATATTGTCAACCCCGCGCTGGCCGGCCGCGCCTTCATGTTCAGCTGGCCCGTCCTCATGAGCACCTGGGTCAAGGTGGGCTTTGAAAACGCCGCCAGCCCCTTCGGCACTGCCGACGTGGTTACCGCGGCCACCCCGCTGGCCAATCTGCATCAGGGACTGCTTCCCGAGACATCCATTCTGAACAGCTTCTGGGGCAATGTGGGCGGCTGCATCGGTGAGACTTCCACGGCGCTGCTGCTCATTGGTTTTGTGTACCTGCTGCTGCGGAAGGTAATCACCGCCCGGATTCCCACGGCCTTCATCGGCACCGTGGCCGTGCTGACCTTCCTGTTCCCCATGGGCCAGCCCCGGGTGGATTGGATGCTGTACCAGATTTTAAGCGGCGGCCTGATGCTTGGCGCCATCTTCATGGCCACAGACTATGTCACCTCTCCGTTGACCCACTTGGGCCAGATCGTCTACGGCATCGGCTGCGGCGCGCTCACGGTGCTGATCCGGTATTTCGGCGGCTATCCCGAAGGCGTCTCCTATGCCATTTTGTGCATGAATTGCTGCGTGGTTCTGCTGGATCGAATCGGCCGTCCTGTGAAGTTCGGCGCACCTAAGAAGGAGGCGGGGAAATAATGACGAAATCCAATGTGTTGTACATCCTCCGTCTGGCCCTGACGCTGCTGGTCATTACCTCCGTTGTGGCGGCAGCCCTGGCGGGCGTCAACATGGTGACGGCCCCCGTCATTGCCCAGGCCACAGCGGAAAAGACCCAGCTGGCCATCGAGGCAGTGCTGCCCGGCGGCTATGACAGCGAAGTGACCGACTACACGGATGCCACCGGCCTGGTGTCCAGAGTCTATGCCGGTGCTGCCGGTTACGCCTTTGAAGTGACTCCCAGCGGCTTCGACAACACCATTACCATGATGGTTGGCGTGGATCCGCAGGGTAAAGTCCTGGGCATCGACATCATCAAGCATACGGAAACCGCAGGACTCGGCGCTGTGTCAGCTGCCGATACCCCGGCCGGTCAGAATTTCCGGGGCCAGTTCGTTGGCGTCCAGGGCAGCGTGGCCGTGACCAAGGACGGCGGCACCATGGATGCCATCACCGGTGCCACCATTACCTCCCGGGCCGTCTGCGCCGGCGTCAATGCCGCCCTGGCCTGTGCGGCCAATCTGGGTTAAGGAGGCGGAATCATGAATTTCAAAAAACAATTCAAGGAAGGCCTGCTGACCAAGAACCCCGTGACTGTGCAGCTTCTGGGTATGTGCTCGACCCTGGCCATCACCACCAGTCTGTTTAACGGCATCGGCATGGGCCTGGCGGTTACCATCATCACCATCTGCTCCAATGTGCTGATTTCCGCCCTGCGGAAGGTGATTCCCAATCAGATCCGCATTGCCGCTTACATCACCATCATTGCCGGCTTTGTCACCATTGTGGATCTGGGCCTTCAGGCATTTATCCCTGCCCTGGCCGAGAGTCTTGGCGTGTTTATCCCACTGATTGTGGTCAACTGTATGGTCCTGGGCCGTGCGGAAGCCTTTGCCTCCAAGAACGGCGTACTGGCCTCCGCCGTGGACGGCCTGTGCCAGGGCATTGGTTATACCGTGGCCCTGGTGGTGGTCTGTGTGGTTCGGGAACTGTTGGGCGCCGGTACCTTTGGCGGCGGTCTGCTGGGGCCCGGCGGCGCCGGCATCCAGATCATTCCCCAGCCCTTCCCCGCCATGCAGATTGTCATGCCCGTGGGCGGTTTCCTGGTGCTGGGCTTCGTGCTGGCAGGATCCGAAAAGCTGATGAAACACCTGGAGAAGAAGAGTAAGAAGAAGGAGGCTGCGAAGTAATGGAAGCGATTTTGGGTATTATTATTGCGGCCATTCTGAGCCAGAACTTCATTCTGGTCAAATTCTACGGCATCTGCCCCTTCATGGGTGTTTCCAAGAAAATTGACACGGCCCTGGGCATGGGCATGGCCGTTACCTTTGTCATGGCGCTGGCCTCTGCCGCCTGCTGGCTGGTGTACGAATTTCTGCTGATTCCGCTGGACCTGGTGTATATGCAGACCGTGGCGTTCATTCTGGTCATTGCCTCCATTGTGCAAGTGGTGGAAATGTTCCTGAAGAAGATGGTTCCGGCGCTGTATAAGGCCCTGGGTGTGTTCCTGCCCCTGATCACCACCAATTGTGCTGTGCTGGGCGTGGTGCTGGTGAATGTGCAGGAGGGCTATTCGTTCCTGCTCAGTGTCCTCAATGGCGCTGCCGGCGGTCTGGGCTTCACTGTGGCCATTGTTCTGTTCGCCTCCATCCGGGAGCGCGTGGACAAGTCCGAGACGCCTGACTGCTTCAAGGGTTATCCCATCACCCTGATTGCCGCCGGTCTGCTGGCCCTGGCCTTCATGGGCTTCTCCGGCCTGAGCATTACCTAAGGAGGGCGAAGGAATGAGTATTTTGATTGCAATTGCGGTTTTGGGCGGACTGGGCCTTGCCTTTGGCCTGGTTCTGGCTGCCGCCTCCAAGGTGTTCTATGTGGAGACGGATCCCCGTCTGGACAAACTGAATGAGTGCCTGCCCGGCGCCAACTGCGGCGGCTGCGGCTATGCCGGCTGCGGCGCCTATGCCGAAGCGGTTCTCAAGGGCGAAGCACCCATCGGCGCCTGTGCCTCCGGCGGCAATGAGTGCGCCCAGGCCATGGCTGCCATCATGGGGGTCAAGGCGGAAGCCGTCACCCGGAAGGTGGCCCTGGTCCGCTGCTCCGGTGCCCGGTCCTATGACAAGGACGGCAATCTGGTGAAGGGCTCCAAGATTAAGGCCGAGTACGAGGGCTTCAAGGATTGCCTGTCCGCCTCCAAGGTGGGTGGCAACGGCCCCGTGGCCTGTAAGTATGGCTGCCTGGGCTTCGGTTCCTGCGTCAAGGCCTGTAAATATGGTGCCATGTCCGTGAAGGATGGCGTGGCCGTGGTGGATGAGGACCTTTGCGTGGGCTGTATGGTCTGTGCCAATGCCTGTCCCCGAAACCTGATTGTCCCTGTGGAGCCTGGCCGGAACGTGGTTATCGCCTGTAACTCCATGGCCAAGGGCGCCGTCACCACCCGGGGCTGTACGGTGGGCTGCATTGGTTGCGGCCTGTGCAAGAAGATCTGCCCGGAGGGTGCCATCACTGTCACCAGCAACCTGGCGGTCATTGATTACAGTAAGTGTACCAACTGTGGTCTCTGCGCCACAGTCTGCCCCAAGAAGCTGATCAAGGACTCCAACGTGGAAAATCTGGACGATCCCAATGTCAAAAGTGTCAACGGTCCCGCCATCAGAATGTAAACATAACAAAAGGGCCTGCCAAAAGCAGGCCCTTTTTCTGTATGGAATCATTCAAATGGCGGTTTCTCGCAAAACCTGGGAGTTTGGTTATCGGTGGCTGCCGACGAAAAATACCACCAGAACACCGGGGCCGGTGTGGGCGCCAATCACGGGACCCACATAGCCGGTGACAACATTTTGAATCCCCCGCTTCCGGATGGCGGTTTCCAGGGCGGCGGCCTCCTCGGGACAGTCGCCATGGGCGATGAAGGCGGTGTCATAATCGGTGCAGGTTTCCTGGAGCCGATCGGCCAGATAGTCGATGGAAGCCTTCCTGCCCCGGACTTTTGAGGAGTTGATGAGATGGCCTTCGTTGTCCACATGAATGATGGGCTTGATGTTCAGCATGGTGCCCACCATGGCGGTGGCGGTGCTGATGCGGCCGCCCCGCTTCAGATGGCTCAGATCATCCACAGTGACCCAATGACAGATATTCCGCTTATGCGCTTCCACCCAACGATACAGGGTGTCAATGTCCATCCCTTCGTCCCGGTGCTTGCAGGTCAGCCACACCAGCAGACCCTGGCCCAAGGCAGCGCAGAGGGTATCCACCACATAGATTTTTCGGTGGGGATAGGCTTCCCGCAGTTCGTCGGCAGCAATAACGGCGTTCTGATAGGTAGCGGAAAGACCGGAAGAGAAGGCCAGCACCAGGACATCCAGGTCCTGCTTCAGGGCAGCTTCCATGCTTGCGGCCCAGGCATCGGGATTGACTGCGGACGTGGATGCCATCACACCCTGGCGCAGTTCCTCATAGAAGGCTTTGACAGCGGCAGGCTCGGAAAAATTGCTGTAACTGTTATCGTTATAGCAGACGGTCAGGCTCACGCAGGCCACATTCATCTGCTGATATTGCTGCTGCGTAAAATCACAGCAGGAATCGGTAATGATTTGGTAAGACATTGGGGAATTCCTCCGATCGAAATAGTTGGACAAACGGTATGTTCCATGATATCATAACGGGAAACCGATGTCTTTTTATCATACAATATTTGGATAAAAAGTCACCCGAAACACCGGAGAGAAGGAAAAAACGGGTCTCGGTTTTGGAGAATGGGATTTCTAATCTGCGTAGAGCGAGGAAAAGAATATGATAACCAGGATACTTTTGAATCTTTTTGTGCCCAATCATGCCGACACGGACAATCCGGATGTCCGCAGTGCCATCGGCACCTTCAGCGGCGCTGTGGGCATTGGGGCGAATCTTTTGCTGTTTCTGGGGAAACTGCTGGTGGGCCTGCTGTCCGGCTCCGTGTCCATTATGGCGGATGCACTGAACAATCTGTCGGATGCCTCCGGATCCATTCTGACCCTGGTGGGGTTCCGGTTGGCCAGCAAGCCGGCGGATGTCAACCATCCCTACGGCCATGCCCGGTTTGAATACCTCAGCGGCCTGGCGGTGGCGGCCATGATTATGGTGGTGGGCTTTGAACTGGCCAAAACCTCTCTGGAAAAAATCCTGCATCCCACAGCTGTGGTTTTTTCCGGCCTGACGATCGTCGTGCTGTTGGCCTCCATGGCGGTGAAGCTGTGGATGTTCCTGTTCAATCGGAAGCTGGGCAGGCTCATTGATTCCACTACCCTGCTGGCCACGGCAACAGACAGCCGCAACGATTGTATTACCACCGGAGCGGTGCTGGGGGCAACGCTGATTGAAGAATTTGCGCATCTGCGTGTGGACGGCCTGATCGGCCTTTGCGTGGCGGTGTTCATCCTGTACAGCGGGCTTGGCCTGGCCCGGGACACCATTTCTCCCCTGCTGGGAGAAGGAGCCGACCAGGAGCTGCGCCGGAAGATCGTGGATTATGTGGGACAGCATCCCAAAGTCCTGGGGTATCATGACCTGATGGTTCATGACTACGGCCCCGGACGGCAGTATGCCTCCCTCCATGTGGAAATGGATTACCGGGAGGACCCGCTTTTATGCCACGAGATCATTGACGATATGGAGCGGGAATGTCTGCGCAGCCATGGGATTCGTCTGGTGATCCATTATGACCCTGTGGTGACGGATGACCCGGAACTGACAGAATTGAAAGAACAGGTGGGCTCGCTTTTGGCCCGCCAGGATGCGCGTCTGAGCCTGCATGATTTCCGCATGGTCCCGGGACGAACGCACATGAATCTGGTGTTTGATGTGGCTCTGCCCATGGACCTCCAGGGACAGGAGGATGCCATCCGGCAGGAGATTGAGCAGACTCTGAACGACTCCGGTCCCAAGGTCTACCATGTGAAAATCACCTTTGATCTGTCGGATGTGTAACGGATCCCAGGATCATCCTATGAAAAAAGAATGACTCCAACAAAAGATCCCCGGCGACGTTTGTCGTGAAGCTGTAAGATAAAGGTAGACACATGGAAAACCACCATGTTGTCTACCTT
>JBJDYI010000021.1:0-57800 GCA_051867165.1 Faecousia sp.
GCTCGACGTAGACTATGTCGTTGATAGGTCAGAGGTGGAAGCACAGCAATGTGTGCAGCTGACTGATACTAATAAGCCGAAAGCTTGACCAAAGCGCAGGCTCAGTGAGAAGAAGCCGGATCTAGAATTGCAGAAGAAGTGATAATGTTCAGTTTTCAGGGTGCATGAGCCACCTGCACCCTTAGCTCAGTTGGTAGAGCAACTGACTCTTAATCAGTGGGTCCCGGGTTCGAGTCCCTGAGGGTGCACCAATGGCCCGTTGGTCAAGTGGTTAAGACAGAGGCCTCTCACGCCTTTAACATCGGTTCGAATCCGGTACGGGTCACCAGGGAGTTAGAACTCAAAAGAGTTTTGACATAAAAGATGGTTAAGAGCCATCCATAGAGTTCGTGTTGATTGTCATGAGGGTCCACCTGTTCCCATCCCGAACACAGAAGTTAAGCTCATGTACGCCGACAATACTTGGCGGGCGACTGCCCGGGAAGATAGGTAACGCGAACACAAGCCCTGACCGCAAGGTCGGGGCTTTTTTCTGCCGAAAAGTGCCCACCGGGCACTTTTTAACGGCAGGACAATACGTTGGCCTACCCGGGAAGATAGGTAACGCGAACACAAGCCCTGATCTGAAATGTCAGGGCTTTTTTCTTGTTTTTCTTGTTCAGATATGATATAAATATGGAATATAAGGAAGGGAGAAAATGTGTGATGTCTCAAATGAAACTACTTTCTGCCAGAGTGATTCCGATACTGAAAATCATTCTTTCCTTGATCTGGCTTTCCAATTTGTCCGGTACAGATGCTTACTTCAGTATCTATGTGCTGATTCCCTTTGTTTCTTTTTATTTGCAGATTAAGAGGCCGGAATATGGATGTGAACGGAGCATCAGAACGACCAAACTGCTTTCAGTCGTTTTCTCCGGGCTTGTCATTTTGGCAAACTATCCTCTTTTTACGACGATCGGAGATCCGGCTCTAATCAGCCGAAGTACCTCCTTAATGGTTAACCTGATCAATTCCGTTCTTAGTTTTTTGGGCGGTATCTGTGTATTTCATCCTGTCTTATCCTGGTTTTTTGATGTTTTCCCTGGAAATTTTGTTGTAGAAAACAATGAAAAGGTGCGCAAATGGCTGCCATGGGCTTTTTTTGCATCCTTTGTTTGCATTAATCTAGTACATCTGTTCCTTGTTGAATACCCCGGAAATGCCACAGAGGATACCTTTACCCAGATTTCGGAGATGGTTTCCGGCAACTATTCCAATTTCAACACCTTTTGGCATACCATTCTGCTTCGGACGATTTTATCTGCTGGATACAAATTCTGTGGTGATCTCAATGGGGCAGTTGCGGTGTTCTGTATTTTTCAGATACTTGTTCTTGCAGCCGCATTTACATATAGCTTGATTACGATTTATGATTATGGCGTATCTCGTTGTTTTTTGGTGGCAGCATTTTTAATCTATGCCATTGTCCCATATAATATTGCGTTGAGTATTACGATCTGGAAAGACGTACTTTTTGCGGCAGGGTGCCTTTTTATGCTCAGCGCCTGGCTTCGGATTATGAAGAAATTGGGCGTTCGGCCTGTCTTTGATTATGTCATTTTCGCAGCCGGCAGTCTCCTGTTTCTTTTGTCCAGGACCAATGGCTGGATCATCTACCTGATTTCCTTTCTTGCGGTCCTTCTGTTTTCCAGAAAAAATAAGGCTTTTCTCACGATGATGGGTGTCCTGGCTCTGATTGGCTGGATTCTGCTGAACCCCGTGCTTGCGGTTCTGGGAATTCCGGAGGGCGACATTGTAGAATCCCTCTCTGTTCCGATTCAGCAGGTCTCCCGGGTGATTTCGGAGGGATGTACACTGGGCGAGGAGGAAACTGAACTTCTTTCCTGCGTTGTGGATCTGGAAGAAGTTCCCGACTTGTACACGAATTGGCTGTCTGATCCTATGAAGGTAGAATTACGCAGCAAGGACCCCGCCTATTTTGAATCCCATCTTTCGGAATACAAAAATCTATGGCTTCGCCTTGGTATGAAATATCCTTGGCAATACCTGAAGGCCTGGGTGGATCAGACCAAGGGTTATTGGAATGGTGGCTATTCTTACGCCATGTATTCAGAAACCATCACAGACAATCCCTACGGCCTTGAGAAGAACGCTTCCGGCAATCCGGTTGCGTCCCTGTTCCGCCTGTATTTTGGTTTGTCCCGACATGTCATTTTCTTCGAACCATTGCACAGTATCGGCTTGCATGTCTGGATTTGTGTACTATGCTTTATCCTGAATCTGAAGAAAAAAAGGGAACAGGCAGTGATCATGGTTCCGTTGTTGCTCCTTGTCTTAGGCCTTTGCCTTGGTACGCCAGTCTATTGCTGCTTCCGCTATGTGTATCCGCTGTTTGTTTCCTTCCCTCTGATCCTGGCAATGACCCTTCATAGAAATGAAGTATAAAAGAAGGACTCCCCAACAGGGGAGTCCTTGTTGCTTTCTTTGGTTTAGCCAACGCCTACATAGTCCATGCAGATCCAGCCGTCTTTGGTGCAGCCCCAGAGGGTGCCGTCAATTTCGAACTGTTCCAGGATCTCAACGGTATCCCCGGAATTCATCTTATAGAGGACTTCATACTGGGTTCCAGGGCCGCTGCGGACATTTACATCGTCAGCAGTAACAGTACCGGTGCCGCTGTTTTCACCCTCGGTGCCGTCAACATAGACGTAACCCATGGAGATCCAGCCCTTGTTGGTACAGCCCCAGCTGCCAATCTGTTCCAGAATGTTGACACGATCGCCGGTCTTGTAGCTGCCCAGGGCGCCGTATGCGGTGCCGGGGCCGCTGCGAATATTCAGACCATCTACGGTAACAATGCCGGATGCTCTGTTGGTACCGGTTTCACCGGTCTTGTACAAGTACTGCATGGAAACCCAGCCGTCGCTGGTCTTGCCCCAGCCATTGCTGGTTTCGGTGACCACAACCTTCTCACCTGCAGTGTAAGTACCGACCTTATTGCCATTAATACCGGCGGCATCACGCACATTCAGTTCGGAAGCAGTGACAAAATAGGTGGTGCCATTTGTAACGGTGGAATTATTATTGTTGTTGCTGGTATCTGTGTTGGTGTTTGCGTTGCCGGTGGTATTGACATAGGTCATGGAAACCCAACCCTTGTCAGTGCGGCCCCAGCCATTCTTGGTTTCCAGAATGGTAATGGTGGTACCCTTGGCATAGCTGCCGATAGGATCACCGCTGGTGCTTGCATCGGGACGGATGAACAGACCATTGGAGGTGACAACGCCAGTGATTTTGGTAGTATTGCCCGTATTGCCTGTATTGTTGGGTTCCGTTGTTGACGGTGTGGTGGCTTCCGGAGTGGTTTCGGCAGGACCGGTGGTACTGGAACCGTTGTTCATCTGCACAGAATCCATTGCGATCCAGCCTTCACGGATCAGAGCCCATTCAACATTCATGTAGGTTTCGGTCTTAATGATCTCGACTTCCGTGCCGGGATCCAGATAGCCGATGATTTTGGCACCGGTGCTGGGGCTGCTGCGCACGGTCAGCTGCTTGGTCACTGTGGCGAGATTTTCATTGACGGGTTCGGTGGTTTCAGTGGGGGTAGTCGCTTCGGTGGTGGGCTTCACCTCAACCAATCCGCTGGGAAGCTGCTCCTCCGTAGAAGGGGTTGTATCCTCAGGCTTGGCTTTCTGACAGCCACTGAACATGGATGCCACCAGACAAACAGCCAGCGCAGTGGTCAGAAGTCTGGAATGTCTTTTCGTGAAGAAGTAATTCATAGGATTACCTCGCTTTCCTAGTTTTTCTCACCGCTATTATACCGAAAAACAGGGTGGCTTGTCAATAGGATAAGAATAACTTAATAAAATTTTGTAACCCAATTTGACACATATTGTAATAAATTTACACATCGTTCATCTTTGCTTTGGTTTAAGTTTTCTCATTTGTCGGTGAAACCTTGACAAAAGGGTGCCTGGAATGATAAAATACATCCGATCATACTGTGTTGAACGGAAAGAGTACCGCAATCAAGCCATCAGAGAGCCGGGGCCATCGGCTGAAAGCCCGGGCAGGGGAGAAGCGGGAAAGTGCGTCCGGGAGCAGGAAACTCAATACCAAGCGATAAATGAGAGTGGAACCGCGGCTGTTTTACCGCCTCTTGTGCCTTAACAGGTATAAGAGGTGTTTTTTATTTTTATACTTGTAAATAATCATATGGAGGAAACCAATATGTATCTTTATAATTCGCTGTCCCATAAGAAGGAACTGTTCGTTCCCAATAATCCTGATCTGGTGAAAATGTACACCTGCGGCCCCACTGTCTATCATTATGCGCACATTGGCAATCTGCGCACTTATATTATGGAGGATGTGCTGGAGAAGGCGCTCCGCTACACCGGATATAATGTCAAGCGCGTTATGAACATCACCGACGTGGGTCACCTGGCCTCCGATGCCGATACCGGCGAAGATAAGATGCTGAAGGGCGCCAAGCGGGAAAACAAGTCTGTCATGGATATCGCAAAGTATTACACCGATGCTTTTTTTGCAGACTGTGAGAAGCTGAATATCAAGCGGCCCGATGTGGTAGAGCCTGCCACAAACTGCATTGACGAATACATTCACATGGTTCAGACCCTGCTGGATAATGGCAAGGCCTACTTTGTGGGGGGTAACGTGTATTTCGATACCTCCACACTGGAAAAGTACTATGTTTTTAATGACCACGATGAAGAGGATCTGGCCACCGGCGTCCGGGAGGGTGTGGAAGAAGATGCCAACAAGCGCAACAAGAACGACTTTGTGCTGTGGTTTACCAAGAGTAAGTTCGAGGATCAGGCGCTGAAATGGGATTCTCCCTGGGGTCTCGGCTACCCTGGCTGGCACATTGAGTGCTCCTGCATCTCCATGAAGCACCTGGGCGAGGATCTGGACATTCACGCGGGAGGTATTGATAATGCCTTCCCCCACCACACCAATGAGATTGCCCAGTCCGAAAGCTACCTGGGCCATAAGTGGTGCAATTATTGGTTCCATGTCCACCACCTGAATGATGCCTCCGGCAAGATGAGCAAATCCAAGGGCGAATTCCTGACGGTTTCCCTGCTGCAGCAAAAGGGCTATGATCCCATGGCTTATCGTCTGTTCTGCCTCCAGTCCCACTACCGCCGGAATCTGGTGTTTACCTGGGAGAATCTGGACAATGCCGTGGCGGCCTATGAAAAGCTGATCGCCAAGATCGCCACCCTGAAGCAGGAGGGCTGTGTGGAAGAAGAACCCTTTGCCAAGCTGAAGGCTCGGTTTGAGGGCGCCCTCAACGGCGACTTGAATACCTCCGTGGCTGTCACTGCTCTGTATGATGTGCTGAAGGCCAAGTGCAGCGATGCCACCAAGCTGGCTCTGATTGCGGATTTTGATCAGGTCCTGTCCCTGAACCTGCTTTCTGCTGCTGAGGCCCTCAACAAAAAGCAGGCGGAAGAAGAAGCTGCCAATGCCGATCCCGAGATTGATGCCCTGGTGGCAGCCCGGACGGAAGCAAAAAAATCGAAAAACTGGGCGGAAGCTGACCGGATCCGGGATGAACTGAAGGAGAAAGGCATCGAGATCATCGATACCCCCCAGGGCGCAAAATGGAGAAGAATCTAACATGAAGCTGCTGATTTTAGACGGCAACAGCGTCATCAACCGGGCCTTTTTCGGGGTCCGGCCCCTGACCACCCGGGAAGGGCTTTACACCAATGCGATTTATGGGTTCCTGAATATTCTGGAAAAGGTGGAGAAGGAAGAACAGCCGGAAGCGGTTTGCGTGGCCTTTGATCTTCATGGTCCCACCTTCCGGCATCTGAAGTATGATGGCTATAAGGCCAACCGGCACGGCATGCCGGAGGAACTGGCCATGCAGATGCCCATCATGAAGGATGTACTCCGGGCCATGAACATTCCCATCTACGAGTGTCAGGGCTGGGAAGCCGATGATGTCATTGGCACGGTGGCCCGGATCTGCTCCAACAATGCGTGGGAGTGCGTCATCGTCACCGGCGACCGGGACAGCCTTCAGCTCATTGATGAAAACGTCCATGTGAAACTGGTGATCACTAGGGGTGGACAGACCACGGCCACCCTCTATACCAGGGAAAAGTTTGAGGAAGAATATGGCTTTGAGCCGAAAAAGCTCATCGACCTGAAAGCCCTCATGGGGGATTCCTCCGACAATATCCCCGGCGTCAAGGGCATTGGTGAAAAGACGGCCAAGAATCTCATGGAGAAATTCGGCAGTCTGGATGGGGTGTATGAACATCTGGATGATCCGGTCATCAAGCCCAAAATGCGGGAGAATCTGACGAATTTCAGGGATAATGCCTATCTTTCCTATGATTTGGCTACCATTCGGCCGGAGGCTCCCATTGACTTTGAACCCCGGGACGCCATTGTCCAGTCCTATAACCGTTCTGAACTTTATAAGCTGTTCCAGAAACTGGAATTCGTGAAGCTCATTGATAAATATGGACTCCGGGGCGCGGAACTTGAAACCGTGAAAACCCCGTGCCCAAAGGGCATGGTATGTCTGCCCCGTGTGGAGTGTATGCCTGCGGATGTTTCAAGCTGTGCTGTGTATCTTGCAGAGGACGGCAGCATGGGACTTGCCTGGGAGACAGGCGTCTGTACCCTGACCCCAATGGAAGTTCAGATGGGAAGCCTGGATCTGTCCGGCAAAGACCTGCTGCTCCATGACGCCAAGACGTCCATGCACCGTCTGGAGGCTCTGGGACTGGCTTTTGGCAGATGCGTGTTTGACAGCGCACTGGCTGCCTATGATTTGAACCCCTCCCAGTCCGACTATCCCGTGTCCAAGCTGGCCACCAATTTCCTGGGTGCCACTGTGGACGATGGGGATGCCGCCGGCTGCGCCGAAGCAGTTTGGAATCTCCGGATGCCTCTGACGGAGGAGCTGGAGAAAAACGGGATGACATCCCTCTATTTTGACATGGAGCTTCCGCTTTGTACGGTACTTTACCGTATGGAAAACCGGGGCATTGCCATTGACCGGGAGCAGCTTCAGCAGTTCGGCGCCATGCTGTCGCAGCGGATTGACGACTGTGAGAAGCTGATCTATTCCTATTCCGGAGAAACATTCAACATCAATTCCACCAAACAGCTGGGAGAACTGCTCTTCGACAAACTGGGGCTGCCTCCTGTGAAGAAAACCAAAACCGGCTATTCCACCAACGCCGATGTTTTGGAAAAGCTGAAAGGGAAACACCCCATCATTCCTGCCATCATGGATTACCGGATGCTGACCAAGCTGAAAAGCACTTATGCCGACGGTCTCATGAAGCAGATCAAGGAGGATGGCCGGATTCATACCACCTTCCAGAATCTGGTGACGGCCACAGGCCGTCTGTCATCCACGGAGCCCAATCTGCAGAACATTCCAGTCCGCACCGATTTGGGTGCTGAGATCCGGAAGATGTTCGTGCCCAAAGAGGGATGTGTTCTGGTGGATGCGGATTACAGCCAGATCGAGCTGCGGGTTCTGGCCCATATTGCCGGGGACAAGGCCATGCAGGAGGCATTCTGCGGTGGCGTGGACATTCATACGGCCACAGCGGCGCAGGTTTTCGGCGTTCCCGTGGAGTCTGTGACACCGCTCCAGCGCCGCCATGCCAAGGCTGTCAACTTCGGTATTGTTTATGGCATTTCCGAATTCTCTCTGGCGGAGGACATCGGAGTCAGCCGGTATGAGGCAAGAGATTATATTGACAATTATCTGAACAATTATCAGGGTGTTCGTGCCTATATGAAGAAGGTGGTGGCGGATGCCCGGGAGATCGGGTATACCGAAACCATGTACGGCCGACGTCGGTATATCCCGGAGCTGAAGAGCAGCAATTTCAATATCCGCAGCGGCGCAGAACGTATTACCTTAAACACCCCGATTCAGGGCACCGCTGCCGACCTGATCAAATTGGCCATGATCCGTGTGGAGCATGCGCTGAATGACCAGTTCCCGGAAGCAGAATTGTTGCTGCAGGTCCACGACGAACTGATCGTGGAGTGTCCGGAAGCCATCGCATCCCAGGTGGCGGCGCTGATCAGCGACCAGATGCAGGATGTGGCCAAACTGTCTGTCCCTCTGATGGCGGAGGCAAAAACCGGAAAGAGCTGGTATGATGCCAAATGATGATTGTTAAAATGAATGAGAGCCATGTGGCTGCGGTGGCGGCTTTGGAAAAAATCTGCTTTTCTGTTCCCTGGAGCGAAAACAGCGTGGCGTCCGAACTGAAAAATCCCCTGGCCCTCTGGCTGGTGGCGGAAGAAGAGGGAAGCGTGGCAGGTTATATCGGCTCCCAAACTGTCTGCAATGAAACCGATATGATGAATGTGGCGGTGCATCCCGATTTTCGCCGGCGTGGCGTGGCGGAAGCTCTGGTCAATGCCCTGGTGGATCATTTGAAAGCCAGGGAAAGCACCTGCCTGACATTGGAAGTGCGGTCATCCAATGCTCCTGCGATTTCCCTTTATGAAAAGCTGGGCTTTTCTGAAATCGGCAGACGTAAGAATTATTACCGAAATCCCAGGGAGGATGCCCTGATTCTGCGAAAGGAGTGGGATAATTGAACATTTTAGCAGTCGAATCCTCCTGTGACGAAACCGCTGTGGCCATTGTCCGGGATGGCCGGGAAGTGCTGTGCGATTGTATCGCTTCCCAGGTGGACCTGCACCGGATCTATGGCGGCGTGGTGCCGGAAATCGCTTCCCGGAAGCACATTGAAGCCATCTACGGTCTGGCTGACCAGGCCCTGAAGCAGACTGGCCTGAACCGCTCGGACATCGATGCTGTGGCGGTGACATACGCGCCGGGACTGATCGGTGCGGTGTTGGTGGGTGTGAATTTTGCCAAGGCAGCGGCCCTTGCCATGAATAAGCCGCTGATCCCTGTGCATCACATCCGGGGCCACATCGCCGCCAACTATTTGGCCTATCCGGACCTGGAACCGCCCTTCCTGTGCCTTGTGGTGTCCGGCGGCCATACCATGATCATTGAGGTTAAGGATTACACTGATATGAATATCCTTGGCACCACCCTGGATGATGCGGCCGGTGAATGTTTTGACAAGGTGGCAAGAGTCCTTGGGATGCCTTATCCCGGCGGTGCGGCCCTGGACAAGACAGCCAAGCTGGGTGATGAGACCAAATACAATCTGCCCCGGTCCAAGCCTGGCGAAAATCCCTATAATATGAGTTTTTCCGGCCTGAAAACCGCTGCTCTGAATCTGATCCATCATGCAGAACAGGTGGGGGAGGAACTTGATATTCCCAGTCTCTGTGCCGCCTTCTCTGCTGCCGTATCCGACACCCTGGTACCCCGGGTGGTGCTGGCCCTGCAGCAGACCGGTCACAGGAAAATTGCTGTGGCCGGTGGCGTGGCGGCTAATTCCCGGATCCGGGCGGATATTCTGGCTGCTGCGGAAAAGCTGGGGGCAGAGGTCTATATGCCGCCACTCAGTCTCTGCGGCGACAACGGTGCCATGATCGGCGCCCAGGCTTATTATGAATATATGGCAGGTAACATCGCAGATATGACCCTCAATGCCTATGCCACGAAATCCATTCTGGGAGAGGCACTGTAATGTTAATCTGGGCAACCTCCCTCCGGCAGCTTCGATTCGGAGAGCTGATGGAAGTTTATGCTGAGTCTAATTTGGAAAAAGCCGGGGATTGGCCTGACCTGCCCCGGGGCTTTGCCTTGCAACTGGCTGAGCAGGATTTCCGGCAGTATCTGGATGAAGTGTTTTTCCGGACCCCCGGGGCCGTCTGTGCCCTTTGGGAAGTGGAGGGAAAATACGTCAGTGCCCTGCGTCTGGAGCCTTACAAGGATGGATTGCTTCTGGAAGCCCTGGAAACGGACCCATCCCAGCGAAAAAAGGGTTATGCTGTGTCCCTGATCCGGGCAGTTCAGCAACATTTGACGGACCAGGGAGCCGTGAAGCTCTATTCTCATGTGAACAAGCGGAATGAAGCCTCCCTGAAAACCCACGAAAAATGTGGGTTTCGGGTGATTTCCGATCATGCGGTATACATCAACGGCTCTGTGGACTACCGGTGCCGGACATTCCTTTATGAAGCATGAAAAAAGGAACGATTGTAAAATCGTTCCTTTTTGCCGTATCAGGGATTGACAACGTTGATGGGATTGCCTTCTGTAAAAGCCTTTATGTTGTCCCGTACCGTACCCAGCAGACGACGTCTTGCTTCAATGGGAGTCCAGGCCATGTGGGGGGTGATGATGCAGTTGGGGGCGGAGAGCAGGGGATTCTCTTTCTGGATGGGCTCTACCGTGGTAACATCCACGGCAGCCGCGTGAATTTTGCCGGAGGCAAGGGCATCGGCCACTGCCTGCTCGTCAAGGAGACCGCCCCGAGCGGTGTTGATGAGAATGACGCCATCCTTCATTTTTGCAATGGTATCCGCGTTAATGATTTGTGTTGTCTCCGGAAACAGGGGACAGTGGAGGGAAATCACATCAGACTGGCGCAGCAGGGCATCCAGATCAACACAGGGAATCCCTTCGTGCTGGCTGCGGCTGAAGGTGATGACGTTCATGCCCAGCGCCCGGGCAATGTCTGCGGTTTTGGCTCCGATGCGGCCGTAGCCGATGATGCCCAGGGTTTTGCCAGCCAGTTCAATCTGGGGTGTGGTCCACAGACAGAAATCCTGACAGGAAGTCCAGGCACCCTCGTGGACCAGCACATTGTGCCGTCCGCAGTGGTGACAGGCTTCCAGAAGCAGGGCAATGGCAAACTGGGCCACAGAGTCAGTGGAGTAGCAGGGCACATTACACACCGGGATGCCGTGCCGTCTGGCGCAGTCCACATCCACAATATTATAGCCGGTGGCCAGCATCCCGATCATTCGGATAGTGGGACAGGCTTCAATGACCGCAGCAGGCAGAGGGGTCTTGTTCACCAGAACAATTTCACTGTCACCGATGCGGCGGATGCTTTCTTCGGTGGAGTCGGTTCGGTCATAGACGGTGACGGTACCGTAGGGTGCCAGAATATCCCAGCTGAGATCTCCGGGATTGACGGCAAAGCCGTCCAAAACGGTAATTTTCATAATGAATCCTCCTTGAAAAGTGGATGGTTATTTGATAAGATGTAGAAAAATTTTGGAGTAAAAGCTATGGAATTGATTCATGTTGACCGGGATATTGTGGTGTGCATCAAGCCGCCCCGGATCCTCTCCACCGATGAGCCCGGCGGTCTGCCGGATCTGGTGCGCCAGGCGCTGGAAAAGCCGGATGCCAATATCCGCACGGTCCACCGGCTGGACCGGGTGGTGTCCGGGCTGATGGTGCTGGCGCGGACCAACAAAAGCGCCTCAGAGCTGTCCCGGCAGATCCGGGAAGGGGAATTCCACAAGGAATATCTGGCGGTACTACATGGTGTTCCCACAGAAGAAAAGGCGACAATACGGGATCTGCTGCTGCGCAGCAAATCAGAGAAAAAAACGTATGTTGTGACAGAGCCCGGCAAGAATGTGCAGGAAGCCATTTTAAATTATGAAGTACTGTCCAAGACGGCGGATTTATCCAAAGTCAGGATCGAACTGGTGACCGGCCGGACTCATCAGATCCGGGCTCAGTTTTCCGGTCGGGACTTGCCCCTGGTGGGGGACCGAAAATACAGCCTTTATGAAGATGACTGCGAGATTGCCCTCTGGTCCCATAAAATTGCATTTTATCATCCCTACACGGGGAAACGAATGGAGTTTGTGGCAGAACCGCCGGAAACATATCCCTGGACGGTGGTTTGAAGCAAAGATGACAAGTTTTTTCAAAAGCGGCATCCTGCTGGGGTGTTCAAATCCTTCATTTCTTATCATAATAGCCCCCATCCGCTGGATGAGTGTTGTTTTGATGGCAGAGGTGGAGGGATTTGTTGCATTTCCGCTTTGCGGAAATCATAGAGTTGCCGCCATCAAGCTGGCGGCAAGCCAGTGTCCACCGGACACTGGCATTTGATTGTTCAAATCCCTCACTTCTGATCAAGAACGCCCCCATCCGCTGGATGAGTGTTGTTTTGATGGTAGAGATGGAGGGATTTGTTGCATTTCCGCTTTGCGGAAATCATGGAGTTGCCGCCATCAAGCTGGCGGCAAGCCAGTGTCCACCGGACACTGGCATTTGATTGTTCAAATCCCTCACTTCTGATCAAGAACGCCCCCATCCGCTGGATGAGTGTTGTTTTGATGGTAGAGATGGAGGGATTTGTTGCATTTCCGCTTTGCGGAAATCATGGAGTTGCCGCCATCAAGCTGGCGGCAAGCCAGTGTCCACCGGACACTGGCATTTGATTGTTCAAATCCCTCACTTCTGATCAAGAACGCCCCCATCCGCTGGATGGGGGCGTTCTTGATGGCGGAGATGGAGGGATTTGAACCCCCGCACGCCTTGCGGCGCCTAGCGGATTTCGAATCCGCACCCTTCAGCCACTTGGGTACATCTCCAAACTTCCGATATTATAACAGTCATTGCTTAAAAAATCAAGGCGTTTCCTTGTATAATTTCCATAAAAACTGACCGGTGAATGAACGAAGATATTTGGTTGCAAAATGAAAGAAAAACAGGTATACTTGGAAAGAATAAAAAGAGAGGGTGATCATCGATGAATGACTCTGAAAAAAATATGGATGCGGTATATGATGTCAGCACCCTGGGAAGAAGCAAAACCTTCGTTCTCGGCTTGCAGCATCTGTTAGCCATGTTTGGCGCCACGGTATTGGTGCCTGCACTGACGGGTTTGAATGTTTCTACCACCTTGCTGTTTGCCGGCCTTGGAACCATGGTGTTTCATTTGGTAACTGGCCGGAAGGTTCCGGCGTTCCTGGGATCTTCTTTCGCGTTCCTGGGTGGCTACGCCGCCATTGCGCCCATGCTGGATGGCGCTCCCAATACGGAAATGCTGCCCTATGCCTGCTTTGGTGTTTTCGCTGCCGGTATGGTGTATCTGGTACTGGCGGCCATGTTTAAGGTTTTTGGTGCAAAAAAAGTCATGCGGTTCTTTCCGCCCATTGTGACCGGACCCATCATTATTTGCATCGGACTGTCCCTGGCGGGTTCTGCTGTCAGCAATTGCCGCACCAACTGGCTCACGGCCATTGTTGCCATTGCGGTGGTGGTTGTTTGCAACATTTGGGGTAAGGGAATGGTGAAGATTGTTCCCATTCTGCTGGGTGTTGTTTCCTCCTATCTCTTTGCGATCCTCATTGATCCTGCGGCCCGGGAACATGTTGTGCAGACTGTGGGGGCTGCTAAGTGGATTGGACTGCCCATTGTTTGGGAGAATACCGTGTTCTCCTTGTTTACTGGAGACGTGGATAGAGGAATGTTACTGACTTCTGTGGTGACCATTGCCCCCATTGCATTGGCTGCCATTGTGGAGCATGTGGGTGATATGTGTGCCATCTCTTCCACCGTGGGCAAAAATTTCGTGGCAGATCCGGGGATTCACCGCACCTTGACGGGCGATGGTCTGGCAACAGCCCTGGCATCCCTGTTCGGTGCGCCTGCCAATACCACCTATGGTGAAAATACAGGTGTGCTGGCCCTCAGCAAGGTTTACGATCCCAAGGTTGTCCGTCTGGCCGCGATCTTTGCAATGATTCTTTCTTTCTGTCCTAAATTTTCCGCATTGATTGTTGCCATGCCTGCGGCCACCATGGGTGGCGTCAGCCTTGTGCTGTATGGCATGATCTCCTCTGTCGGTGTGCGGAATGTGGTGGAAAATCAGGTGGATTTCACCAAAAGCCGCAACGTTCTGATTGCAGCCATGATTCTGGGTCTGGCAGTTGGCATCAGCTACAATGGTGCTGTGGTGCTGACACTGGGATCTGTTACAATCAGTCTGTCCGGTCTGGCTGTGGCGGCGCTGGTGGGCATCACCATGAACGCGGTACTTCCCGGCATGGACTATGAATTTGGCGTCAACAGCCAGGGAGACACCTCTGTCAATTTCGGCACCCATACGGATTAACCGTCAAAATTCCACCGATCGTCTGTCGGTGGAATTTTTTGTCTTCTTGCAGACCAGGCGCGCTTATGTTAAAATCATGAGAATGAAGGGGCCATTCATGACCCGGAAGGATATGCTTCACCAGATATACAGCGGTGGGGAACCGGCTGATTTTTTTCTGGTAATATGTCGCAATTTGTGATATATTGAAACAAATACTGAATAGAAACGGAGATCCCTATGAAACATCTCTTCAAAAAATGGATTTGTATGATGCTGGTACTGGCGGTGTTTTGCTCTTTACCTCTGCCTGTTCAGGCAGAAGAGCCCACGACGCAGGCCACCATTCTCTTTACCCATGACCTTCATTCTCATCTGCTGCCTGCTGCCCATAAGGACGGAGGGGAATACGGCGGCTATGCCCGGCTGATGACGGTGATCCGGCAGCAGAAGGAGGCATATCCAAATGCCATTCTGGTGGATGGCGGCGACTTTTCCATGGGATCGCTGTTCCAGACCGTCTATGCAACTTCCGCCATTGAACTGCGGATGATGGGAGCCATGGGCTATGACGCCACCACTTTCGGCAATCATGAATTTGACTACCTGCCCCAGGGCCTGGCCTCCATGCTGCAGGCTGCGGCATCCTGTGGAGAAGCCGTTCCTGCAATTCTGGATGCCAACTACTGGCCCAAGGCAGACAGCCCGGACAGAGATCTGGTGTTGTCAGCGATGGAAACCTATGGCGTAAAGGATTACATGCTTCTGGAGCGAGGCGGCGTCCATTATGCCATTTTTGGCCTGACAGGTTTTGACTCCGATGACTGTGCTCCCAATTCCGGCATGGCTTTGGAAGATCCTGTTGCTGCTGCCCAGCGAACCGTTGACCAGGCGGTGGCAGAATGTAAGGAAGTCTATGGTGCAGAGCCCCTGGTGATTGCTCTGTCCCACAGCGGCACCAGTGATGGGAAGGGAGAGGACTATGAGCTGGCAAAAGCCGTCACGGGCATCGACCTGATCGTGTCCGGCCATAGCCACACCACGCTGAATGAACCCATCCAGGTGGGTGACACCTGGATTGTTTCCGCCGGAGAATACGGCCGGAATCTGGGCGTGGTACAGATGTCTTACCACCCGGATGGCTCTGTGGCCCTGACTGACTATGACCTGATTCCCGTGGACGAAACGGTGATGCCCCAGGATGATATTACTGCCTTGGTGGAGGCCATCAAAGAAGATGTGCAGTCCAATTATTTGTCAGATTACGGTGTAACCTTCGACCAGATTCTGACGCATAATCCTTATCCTTTTGACGATGTGGATGCGGTGTACGACTATGCCCATGAATCCACCTTGGGAAATCTGTTCTCTGATGCCTATCGCTGGGCGGCATCCCAGGCATTGGGACATGATGTGGATGTGGCACTGACCGCCTCCGGCGTCATCCGGGAGAGTGTCCCTCTGGGGGATGTGACAGTATCGGACGTCTTCAATGCTGCCTCCCTGGGCGTGGGAACCGAAGGTGAACTGGTGGAGGTCTGGCTTACAGGAACGGATCTGAAGACTGCCCTGGAAGTGGATGCGTCGGTGTATCCGCTGATGCATAGTGCCCAGTTGTTCGGCTCCGGTGTGGAGTATTCCTTTAATACAAACCGGATGATCTTCAATAAAGTCGATTATGCCATGCTCCGCCGGGAAGACGGAAGCCTGGAGGAGATTCAGGAAGACAAGCTCTACTGCGTTGTGACCGGAATGTATATGGCCCAGATGCTGGGCAGTGTGGAGAAAACCTCTATGGGATTGATTTCCATCACGCCCCGGGATGCGGCGGGCCAGCCGCTGGATCAGAGCAAGCTGGCTGACTATGTGATCCGGGATGAAACCGGCGTCCCCGTAAAGGAATGGTTTGCCATTGCCAGTTATTTACAACAGATGGGCGGGGAAATGGACCATCGGTATGCAGCGCCGGATGGGCGGAAAGTGGTCTATTCCAGCCTGAATCCGGTTCATCTTCTGAAAAATGCCAATCATTTCACCTGGATTGGTCTGGGCGCTTTGGCTGTTGTGGTGCTTCTGATCCTGCTGACGATCTTCCTGGTGGGTCGCGCGATTCGCCGCAAGAGAAAATAAGGGAGAATACTTATGAGAAAGAGAATTCAGGTTTTGCTGATACTGGTTCTGTCTTTGCTTTTGATGACAGGATGCAGCAAGCGGGCAAAGGAGACACAGGAACAGACCACCGGCATTGATGTGGCCCGGTACCAGGGAACCATTGACTGGGCAAAACTTGCCACATCCAGTGTTGATTTTGCGATGGTGCGCTTGGGCTACCGGTCCTCCGCAGACGGGCCTATTGTTGAGGATCCCAATGCCCGGTATAATTTGCAGGAGGCACAGAAAAATAACATTTTGCTGGGCGCCTATTTCTTTTCCGCAGCTGTCAGCGAAGAAGAAGCGGTGGAGGAAGCAAACTGGGCAGCTGATCTGATGGACCAGTACAGTATCACATACCCCGTTGCCTATGACTGCGAAGGTTACAAGAACCCAGACAGCCGGCAGTATGGAATGTCCGTACAGGAGCGGACAAATGTGGCGCTTGCGTTTCTGAAGCAAATTGAAAAACGAGGCTATGAGGGAATGTTCTATTCTTCCAAAAATGAAATGGAACAGGATGGGCAGTGGCTTGTTTCGAAAATTGAGAAGGAGTATAAAATCTGGGTGGCACAGTATCCCTCGGACCCATATCCCATCACGGAAAAAACCAGTTACTCCGGCAAACATCATATGTGGCAGCACACCACCAATGGGGTTGTGCCCGGGATTTCTCAAAATGTGGATCTGAATATTGCCTATTTTGGCTATGAACATGCCAATGAACCGATCAGCGATGTGCCGCCGGAGGAGGCGTTTCCGGATGTGGAGGCGATGCTGAATTTTCGGGACGTCAGTGATATAGTGACGGCCAAGGAAGAAACCAATCTGCGCAGTATTCCCAGTCTGGAGGAGGACAGCCAGATTCTGTACACCCTGAAAAACGGGGAACGGGCAGAGCGGATTGCCGTTTGCGACAGCGGCTGGTCTAAACTGCTGTTTAACGGCAATGTTTATTATGCAAAAACAAACTATCTGACCACAGACCTGAATTACAGTGCCATCCCCGAATACGAAGAGGAAACGGAAGATGACGGTGTTCAGACCCGATTTGTGGCGGTAGACGAACAGGTCACTGCCAAGATTGAGGTGAATCTGCGAACACTTCCCAGTGTGGAGCATCCGGACTGCAAGATTGTGACACTGCTGAAAAACGGTACGGTGCTGAAAAGAACCGGCATCAATGAGGAACTGGGTTGGTCCAGACTGGAATATGACGGGCAGGTTGTGTATTGCGTCAGCAGTATGCTGACCGTGGTCGAATAAGGGAATATCCCACTGTTTCTCTGGAACAGTGGGATATTTTTACTTTTTTGAAAATTTCCACAGGAAACGACATTGAGGAGGGATGTTTTCAGCTTTACTTCAGCAAAAAGTGATAGTATAATCAAAAAATACTGGAGGCGGCTTATGAAAATTTTGATTATTGAAGATGAAAAGGTTTTGGCGGACTCCCTGAAAACACTTTTGTCCGGAAAGGGTTTCGATGTGGAAGCCGTCTATGACGGTGAAACCGGAATGGAATATGCGGAACTGGGAATTTACGATCTTCTGATTCTGGATGTGATGATGCCGAACATGGATGGATATCAGGTGGCACGGAAAGTGCGGGAAAAGCGCTGCGCAACGCCGATTTTGATGCTGACGGCAAAAGCATCGGTGGAGGATCGGATCATCGGCCTGAATTCCGGTGCGGATTATTATCTGACCAAGCCTTTTGACACCCGGGAACTGCTGGCCTGCATCAACGCACTGCTGCGCCGGCAGGGAAAACAGGTGGATGAATTATCCTTTGGGAATGTGGCATTGGACCTCAATACCTATCATCTGGTTTGCGGAGAAAATGCGGTGCGGCTGTCAGCCAAGGAATTTGATGTGATGCGATTTTTGCTGCAGGCTCAGAACCGGATTGTATCCAAGGAAATGATTCTGGCAAAGGTATGGGGATATGATTCCAACGCGGTGGAAAACCATGTGGAGGTCTATGTGGGATTCTTGCGAAAAAAGCTGAAATCCATTGGAGCAAATGTGCGGATTGAAGCAATTCGGAGAATCGGCTACCATTTGGAGGTGGAAACCCAGTGATCAGACGTCTGAAAATCAAATTTGTCTGTATCAATATGCTGATTGTCACCATTGTGCTGGCGGTAATTTTTGGGTTTGTGCTTCATAACACAAGCCGGGATCTGGAAACACAGAGTTACCGGACCATTGAGCGGATTCAGGACCGGCAGCCCGGAAAAAGTCCCATGCGTAATGATGTGCCTGATTCCTATTTTGTCTATTTCAAATCGGAGACAGGGGAAGTAAACATTGTTACCCATGGATTGTTTGAGGATTATACACAGCAGGAACTGCTGGAAATCAGTCAATCCATTGAAGAAAAGGAGGAAGAAAGAGGCGCGTGGGAGGAACAGAATCTCCGGTTTGCCCGCAAGAGAATCCCCAAGGGAGAGATCATTACGGTGATTGATACATCCATTCAGGGAAGGATCATTCGCGGTCTGATCAAAACCTGCGTCAAGATTTACGCTGCAAGCTTTGCGCTGTTTCTGTGTATCAGTGTGGCGCTGGCCCAGTGGGCGGTCCAGCCTGTGGAAAAAGCCTGGAACACCCAGCATCAGTTTGTGGCGGATGCCTCCCATGAACTGAAAACACCCCTGACTGTGATCATGACCAATGCGGAGATTCTCCAGGAACGGGAGGACGATGCCCAATTGAACCAGTTTGTTCATAACATACTGGATATGTCCAAACAGATGCGGGGACTGGTGGAAGGACTTTTGAATCTGGCCCGGGTGGACAACGGCGTGGTGAAAACTACATTTTCAGAGGTGAATTTCACCACACTGGTCAACAATTGTCTGTTGCCGTTTGAGCCGGTCTTTTTTGAAAACGGCATGATGATGGAAACAGAGCTGGAAGAAGCGGTGTATCTCAAAGGCAGCGAAACCCATTTGCGACAGGTGGTGGATATATTATTGGATAATGCGCTGAAATATGGAAAAAAGGAGAATTCTGTCATTATTTCCCTGCGCAGACATGGAAAAAATGCCCTGCTCTGTGTCAGTACCGCCGGAGAAGCCATTTCACAGCAGGACCTGAAGAATATTTTTAAGCGATTCTACCGGATCGATAAAGCCAGAGCCATGAATCACAGCTACGGTCTGGGCCTGTCCATTGCAGAAAGAATTGTTTCGGACCATAAAGGAAAAATCTGGGCAGAAAGCAAAAATGGGAGAAATTCCTTTTTTGTCCAGCTCCCATGCCATTATTTCAGGATGGAAGGGACACCGGAAAAAAATATGCAGCGTAAATGACGCCGCAAGGCCTTCCTTTGTGTGCATCGGATCCTTTTTTAGAACAAGGAAAGGTCTTTACTTTTAAACTGTTTTCAGGTATGATAAACAAAAAAACGGGAGGAATGACCCATGGAAACACCCACTCAGAAATACTATGAAAAGCGGGCCCAGGTTCTGATCAAAAATCTGAAAAACCGCCATTTTGAGGCCTATTATTGCGACAACCGGGAGGCCGCCCTGGCAAAGGCACTGGAACTGATTCCGGAAGGCGCCTCCGTTGGCTGGGGCGGTGCCCTGTCCTGCCAGCAGATCGGCCTGATGGACGCCGTGAAAAAGGGAAATTACGAGGCTTATGACCGGGAGACTGCTGCAACCGCGGAAGAACGGGTAGCCATGGCGAAAAAGTGTCTGACGGTCGATGTGTTCCTGACCGGGGCCAATGCCATCAGCCTGGACGGCCAGATGGTGAACATCGACGGCACAGGCAACCGGGTAGCAGCCATTGCCTATGGTCCCGATTCTATCCTGGTGGTGGCAGGTATGAACAAGGTGGTGGATACCCTGGAGGATGCCATGCGCCGGGCCAGAACCATTGCGGCCCCCATGAATAACCAGCGGTTTTCCAACCAGACACCCTGCCAGATCACGGGCACCTGCGCCGACTGCAAATGCCAGGACAGCATCTGTAACCAGATTCTGATCACCCGGCACTGCCGTCCAGAGGGCCGGATCAAATTCATCATCGTGGGAGAGGACCTTGGACTATAAATGATTCAGAAAATTCGTGGTCTTATCCTCAAACATTGGGATATTGTGTCCTATCTGTTTTTTGGTGTATGCACCACCATTGTCAATTATGCGATTTATTATCCCTGTCTGAATGTTCTGAAGATTTCCGCATCTGTCAGCAACATGATTGCCTGGGTGGCGGCGGTGGCGTTTGCCTTTCTGACCAACAAACCCTTCGTTTTTAAAAGCAACGACTGGTCTATGAAAACGGTAGGGCCGGAACTGGGCAAATTCGTAGGATGCCGGGTAGGTTCCGGCGCAGCGGAAACGTTAATTCTGTTTCTGGCGGTGGACCTGCTGGGATGGAACGGCAATATCTGGAAGCTTGTCACACAGGTGATGGTAACGGTGATGAATTATATCGGCAGCAAATTGCTGGTATTCCGGAAGAAATGAATGAGACACCCTTTGCTTTTGCAAAGGGTGTTTTTTGGAAGTTTATAAAATGTTTCGACTTTTTGCTGCGCTTATGATATAATGTAAAAAAGATTATGATGAGGTGCGATTTATGGCTTTTGTTGAATTTCAGAATGTGGAAAAGACATACCGTATGGGTGATGTGGAGATTCAGGCACTCCGGGACGCCTCTTTTTCTGTGGAGAAGGGGGAACTGGTGGTGATCGTTGGGCCTTCCGGCGCCGGCAAGACCACCCTGCTCAACATTCTGGGCGGTATGGACACCCTGTCCGCCGGCCATGTGTACCTGGATGGACGGGAGATTTCTGCTCTGAATCGGAAACAGCTTACGGAGTACCGCCGTCATGATGTGGGATTTGTGTTCCAGTTCTATAATCTCATCGGTAATCTGACCGCTCTGGAAAATGTAGAACTGGCCAACCAGATCTGCCGGGATCCTCTGGATGCGGCGATAGTTTTGCAGGAAGTGGGACTTGATGCCCGGGCGAAAAACTTTCCCAGTCAACTGTCTGGCGGTGAACAGCAGCGTGTGGCCATTGCACGGGCCCTGGCCAAGAATCCCAAACTGCTGCTGTGCGATGAACCCACCGGCGCCTTGGATTATCAGACCGGTAAGGCCATTTTGCAGCTGCTGCAGACCACCGGCCGGAAAACCGGCATGACCGTGATCATCATCACCCACAACAGCGCGCTGACTGCCATGGCAGACCGGGTGATCCGGGTTAAAAACGGAACGGTCAGTTCCGTGGAGATCAATGAACATCCTCAGGATATTGCGGAGATTGAATGGTAATGAGAAGAAATGCCATGCGCAGAAATCTGCGTCAGTCAATTATCAAGTCCCTGGGCCGATACATTGCCATTGCGGCCATCATTGCGCTGGGCGCGGGCATTTTTGTGGGCCTTCTGATGACCAAGGCAGACATGGTGACCACAGGACAGGAATACATGGATGAGCAGAAGATGTTTGACATCCGGCTCATCAGCACCTATGGCTGGGACCGGGAACAGGTGCAGGATGCGGCCGGACTGACGGGCATTGCCCAGGCAGAAGGGATCTATTACAAGGATCTTATTGCCCGATATGGCAATGAGGGAGAGGACAAGGTCTATCGATTTTACACGCTGCCGGAAGACCTGAACCAGGTGGTGCTTCAAGGCGGCCGGATGCCGGAAAACATCAATGAATGTCTGGTGGACGGATTTCATGCAGACGACAGTGTTCTCGGCAGTAAAATCCTGCTGTCCAGTACCAATGACAAGGATGACCTGGAAGATATGAAGCTGTATCTGTATACGGTGGTGGGATATGTTTCCTCACCGCTGTATATGGATATGAACCGGGGTACCACAGCTGTGGGCAGCGGTATTCTGGAAGGATATATTTATCTTCCCAGGGACAGTGTAAATGCAGATTATGTGACGGAAATTCATCTGAAGCTTCCAGGCAATCATCAGGTGTATTCTGAAGCCTATCAGGATCTGCTGGACGATACCATCGATGCCATCGAACCGGCAGCGGAGCAAATGGGCCGGGAACGGTTTGATGCGGTGAAGGCAGAAGCAGAGGAAGAATACAAGGACGGATATAAAGAGTATCTGGATGGTCTGAAAGACTATGAAGAGGGTAAGGCGGAGGTAGAAAAGGAATTGGCCGATGCCCTCCAGGAACTGAAGGACGGCGAGCAGGAGATCCAGGATACCTATAAGGATCTACAAAATGCAGAGCGAAAGCTTTACAACGCAAAAAAGGAAATCGCGGACGGATACAAACAGCTGGATGAAGGCCGGGAAGCGCTGATGGAAGCCAAAAAGCTGGCACAAATCCAGAAACCAGTCCTGGATGCAGGAAAAGCAGCGCTGGAAGCCGCCACCGGAAAGAGCTTCTCCGAATTGACTGAAATTGTTTCCTCCGGACCGGGCAAAATCAAGGAAATGGAGCGCCAGATCCAGCAGCTGGATGAGGCGATTGCCCAGGAAGAGGATGAGGAAAAGCGAAATGAGCTGATTGCCAAGAAAATAGAACTGCAGGCCAGCATTGCTCAAATCAACGCCATTCTGGTCTACTCCAGCCAGATTCAGGCCATTGCGGATGGCTATGCGGGTCTTGCGGAGCTGGAGGCCCAGGAGCAAACCCTGATTGAAACAGAAAAGAAGCTGAAAGAATCCGAGAAAAAAGTCAAGAAAAATATTACCGAGGTATACAACGGTTATGAAGAACTGGAGGAAGCCAAGGCTGACATTGCAGAAGGCTGGGTGGAATACTACGATGGCAAGGCTGAAGCCGAGCAGGAATTGGCCGATGCAAAGCAAGAGCTGGACGATGCCAAAATAGATCTGGAGGAGGCCCGGAAGGACATTGACTCCATGGACGAGCCGGATGTAATCATTCTGGACCGGGGCAGCAATGTGGGCTATAACAATCTGGACAGTTCCTCTGATATTGTCCAGGGTGTGGCCAGAGTGTTCCCTTTGTTTTTCCTGCTGATTGCCGCTCTGGTCTGTATTACCACCATGACCCGAATGATTGAGGAAGAACGTACCCAGATCGGTACGCTGAAGGCATTGGGTTACAGCAACGCTGCCATCATCAGCAAGTATCTGTTTTATGCCGGCAGCAGCGCCCTGGTGGGATGCGGCCTGGGCATCGCCGCAGGCTCCACTATTTTCCCTATGATCATCTGGGAAGCGTACAAGATCATGCTGCACGTTAAGCCGAACGTGGTCCTCACCATCAACTGGCCTCTGAGCATCACCGTTATTGTCGTTTATACGGTGGTTATTCTGGCGGTTACCTGGTACTGCTGCCACCGAACGCTGGAAGAGGTTCCTGCGGAATTGATCCGCCCCCGGGCCCCGGAGGCAGGAAAGGCGCTTCTGGTTGAAAAACTGCCCTTCTGGAAAAAGGTTAGCTTCCTAAACAAAGTGACCATTCGCAATATTTTCAGATATCGCCAGCGGCTTGCCATGATGCTGGTGGGCATCGGTGGCTGTACAGCCTTGCTGGTAACCGGCTTTGGTCTGCGGGATTCCATCGTCAATGTGGTGGACTACCAGTTTCAGGAAGTGACCCAGTACGATTTGTCGATCTACTTCCGGAATGACCTGACACAGGACACCAAAGAAGAATTCCTGGAAATCCTGGAGCCGGGTATGAACAGTATGTTCTACCACCAGAGCAGTATGGAACTGGAGTTTGACAACAGGACCAAAGAGCTTTACATGATTGCCGCCGGAGAGGAACTGCCTTCCTTCATCCATTTCCACAAAGGGGATCAGGAAGTCTCCATGCCGGGGCTGAATGAAGTGGTACTGTCTGTGGGTGTGGCAGAGGCCATGGGCATCGATGTGGGAGATACGGTCACCATGCGGGATCCGGACCTGAAGCAACTGGAGCTGACGGTTTCCGGGATCTATGACAATCATGTGGACAATTATTCCATTGTGCTGCCGGAAACCCTGGAAGCCCAATGGGGCAGCACACCCCAGCAGCAGATGGCCTTTGTCCAGCTGTCGGAAGGGATGGACGTTCATGGAATCGGTGCGGAAATTGCGGATTTGAAGTCTGTGATGAATGTATCGGTCAGCGTAGACATGGCCGAGACAGTGCAGAAGATGATGTCAGCGCTGGATTTGGTGATCATCGTGATTGTATTCTGTGCCGGACTGCTGGCGGTGACGGTGCTTTACAATCTGACCAATATCAACATCAACGAACGAATCCGGGAGATTGCCACCATTAAGGTGCTGGGCTTCAATGCCAAAGAGACATCGTCCTATGTGTTCAAGGAGAATATGACCCTGACGGTGGTGGGCTCGGTATTGGGTCTGGGACTTGGTTATGCACTTCTGGTGTTTGTGATTTCCCAGATCAAAATTGACATGGTCTGGTTTAAGCCCCTGGTATTACCGGCTTCTTATGTGTATGCCATTGTGCTGACGATTCTGGCAGCCCTTGCGGTGAACTTTATTTTCTACTTCAAGCTCCAGAAAATCAACATGGCGGAAGCGCTGAAATCCGTAGAATAAAAAAGACAGGCTGTTGCATCACGCAACGGCCTGTTTTTTCTATGAGATTGTAAGAATTGAATGAAGAATCCATATCAGTGCCTGACCACATGGCCCAAAAGAGAATAGAGGTATTCAATTGCCTCCCGATAGCCTTCCAGACCATGGCCTTTGATGGTGCGGCAGCAGGCGAGCCCTGCGTAGGAAATTTGACGAAAATCCTCCCGGGCATCCACATCGGAGATGTGAACCTCCACCGCCGGGATACCCACAGACTTCAGGGCATCCAGAATGGCCACGGAGGTATGGGTATAGGCCGCGGGATTGATGACGATACCGTCTATTTTTCCGTAAGCCCATTGGATTTTGTCGACCAGATCACCTTCGTGGTTGCTCTGGTATTGTTCTACGGAAATGTTCAATTCCCTGGCAGTATCCTCCAGAAGCTGCAGCAGATCCCGGAAGCTGCGTTTGCCGTAAATACCCGGCTCCCGGATTCCCAGCATATTGATGTTGGGACCGTTGATGACCAAAATTTTCATGGCTGTTCCTCCAATCGGGAAAGAATGTGGGATACGGTGTTTTCCGGATCACCATTGTTGTCCAGTTCAAAATCGGCAAATGCCTCATAGAAAGGCTTTCGGATGCGATACATTTCCTGCATCCTGGTGGACTGGGACAGGGGACGGCCATCGGTGGGCAGGGCATCCAGCGCCCGCTGCAGCCAGACAATGGTACCGTTTTGATGAAGCAGGGGGTAATTCCGCTGTTTGGTGACGCAGCCCCCGCCGGTGGCAATGACCAGGCCGGACTGTTTTCCCAGAGCGTCCAATACCTGGGTTTCCCATTGCCGGAACACATCTTCTCCATCTTCAGCGAAGATTTCCGGAATGGATTTGCCTGCCAGACGGAGGATTTCGGCATCCACATCCACAAATTCCTTCCCGGATGCGTCGGCCAGCAGCTCCCCAATGGTGCTTTTCCCACAGCCGGGCATACCAATGAGCACAATATTCTGCATCTGCCGGGAAAGTTTGCGGTGAATGGAAGAAATCACACTGTTTGGCAGGGAAGTGCCTGTAAAATATTCCGTGGCCTGCTTGGCTTGGGCAACCAGCATCCACAGGCCGTTTTCTGCCACAATCCCTCGTTTTTCTGCATCCAGCAGAAGCTTACTTCTGGCAGGATTGTAGATCAGATCCAGTACCCCTTCCAGATTCGGGAAGAGATCCAGATCCACAGGAGTGATTCCGGTGTGGGGATACATCCCCACAGGTGTGGCATTGACAAGGACAGCCGCATCTTGGTGCAAATGCAGATTGCTGTAATTGTTGTCTCCATAACGGGAGATAACGGTTACATTGGCGCCCAGTTCCTTCAGAACTTCCACAGCGGTATTGGAAGCACCGCCGCTGCCAAGAACCAGAACCTTCTTATTCTCAACGGAAAGTCCCGATTTTTGAACCATGGAGGCAAACCCGAAATAATCCGTGTTGTGACCAAAGAGGGTGCCGTCTGAACGCCGGACAATGGTATTGACAGCCCCCATTTTTTGCGCTGTGGGAGACAATTCATCCAGACAGGAAATGACGTCCTTCTTATAGGGTATGGTCACATTGATCCCGGTGAAGTCCCCGTTTTTGAGAAAATCCTGGATTTCCCAGGGCTCCTTCTCAAAAAGCGCATAGGAATAATCTGCCAACAATGCGTGTATTTGAGGGGAATAGCTGTGGCCCAGCTTCCGCCCCAGCAGACCGCACTTCATCATACCACCTCAGTGTAGCTGCCCAGGTATTTGAATTCTTCACACAGCTCATCCAGTTCGCACATGAGCTGAATGAACTCCTCGGAATAGATGGAGGTTTCCAGATCGAAATAGAACATGAATTCAAATTCCCGGTCGGGAATGGGACGGGATTCCAGCTTGGTCACGTTGATGCCCAGGGTGTACATCCGGGCCAGTACCTTGTACAGGGCGCCGGGACGATGATTCAGAATCATCATAATGCTGGTTTTGTCAGAGCCGGGGTAAATTTCCAGATTTTTGCTGATACAGATGAAACGGGTCCGGTTGTTACCCTTGTCCTGGACGGAAGGAGCGATATTTTCCAGGCCGTACAGTTCGGCGCAGGCCCGGCTGCTGAGGGCGGCGATGTCCTTGCGGTCCGAGGATGCCACCATTTCGGCAGCCAGGGCAGTATTACCCACAGGCACCACATTGACACCGGACAGGCTGTGAATGAAATCACCGCACTGGCTCAGAGCCTGCTCATGGGAGTAGATTTCTTTGATATCGGACAGCTTTGTTCCGGGCTTTACCAGCAGATTGTGGTCCACCTTCAGCCGGAAGGTGCGGACAATGGAGAAATTGCGGCTGATCATCAGATCGTAGACCTTTTTCACAGAGCCGGCAGTGGAATTTTCGATGGGCAGAATACCATACTGGCACAGGCCCTGATCAATGGCATTGAACACGGCTTCAAAATTCTTGAAGTACATGATAAAAGGATTCTTAAAAATTTTTTCGCAGGCAATCTGGGAATAAGCGCCCTCCACACCCTGGCATGCCACCATTGGGGCCTGAGGAAACAGCTTGGGGGTATTCTCAATGGCGTCGGCAATGCGGTGATAGAGCGCACTGCGCTCGTCATTGCGCTTGGATTGGTAGCTGCGGCTCAGCTCAAAGAGCATGGAGTACAGGACCCGGGTATAGTTGGACATTTCAGGTCCGGCTTTTTTTGCCACATCCTGGAGTTTTTCACGCTCCCGGGAGGGCTGCAGGATGGGCAGACCGTGTTCTTTCTTGTAGTCGGCAATCTGGGCGGCGATGTCCATCCGTGCGCCGAACAGGCGTACCAGTTCGTCGTCAATACTGTCGATCTGGCTGCGAAGTTCTTGTAATTCCATTGTGATTTACCTCCTGTTTGTCTGGGTATTGCCCAAAATCAGATCATAGAGAGCAATTGCCGCTGCGGCTTCCACCACGGGGACAGCTCTGGGAACGATGCAAGGATCGTGGCGGCCTTTGATTTCCAGTGTTGTGATTTCATTCTGACTGAGAGAAACACTCTGCTGGGGGCGTGAAATAGAGGGGGTGGGTTTGATGGCAGTCTGGAAAATGACGGGCATACCGTTGGTGATCCCCCCCTGAATGCCGCCGGAATGATTGGTCAGGGTTTTAATGGTACCGTTTTCAATGGTGAACGCATCATTACATTCACTGCCCCGCATGTAGGCGGCAGAATATCCAGCTCCAAAGTCCACGGACTTTACAGCGGGAATACCGTAGACGATGCCGGCAATCCGGCTTTCCACACCGCCGAACATGGGTTCTCCCAGTCCTGCCGGCAGGCCGCAGATGTAACACTCAATTACACCGCCCACACTGTCGCCTTCGGCTCTGGCTTGGGCGATTTTTTCTTGCATACGCTTGGCAGCAGTGGGTGAGAATACAGGAAAATCCTTGCCAATGAGGTCAAGCTGGGGATTTAGGGGATCCAGATCCACATTATCAGGCTCTCCGGCGATGGAGACAATGCGTGCGCCGATGCGGATGCCCATCTCCTCCAGCCACTGCTTGCATAATCCGCCTGCAATGCACAGGGGAGCGGTCAGACGGCCGGAGAAGTGGCCGCCGCCGGCAGCATCCTGAAAACCGCCGTATTTGATTTGAGCAGTGTAATCAGCGTGACCGGGCCGGGGACAATCCTTCAGATTGGCATAGTCCCCAGAGCGGGTATTTTTGTTGCGGATTATGGTGGCAATGGGGGCCCCACAGGTGAAACCGTCCAGCACCCCACCCAAAAATTCGGGCTGGTCCTCTTCTTTCCGTGGGGTGGACCAGTCGTTTTGACCGGGTGCCCGCCGGTTTAGGAAGTCCTGAAGCTTGTCCAGATCCACGGGCAGTCCGGCAGGGATACCGTCCAGAGTCATGCCGATGGCGGGTCCGTGGGACTGGCCAAAGATGGAAAGCTTTAAGTGTTCACCGTAGGTACTGCTCATAGCTGCCTCCTAACCGGGAAAATTCTTCCCAGAATTTGGGATAAGATTTTTTTACGCAGTCCGCGCCCAGGATGGTGACGGGCTGATGGCATTGGGTGGATGCAATGGCAGCGGACATGGCGATGCGGTGGTCATTGACCGCATCCACAGTGCCGCCGATCAGGCCGGTTTTGAAGATGGTCAAAGTATCTTCTGTGGCTTCCGCCTTTCCGCCAAGGGCACGAATCATGGCCATGGTGGAAGCCACCCGGTCGGATTCCTTGATCCGCAGCCGCTGAATATTGGTAAAGATGGCACCATGATTACAGGCGGCAAATACCGAAAGAATGGGTACCAGATCGGGAATATCCGCCGCGGAAATGGTCATATCATGTTGCTTTAATTCAGGCAGCAGGGAAACGACCACCCGATCTCCTTGTACAGAGTCAGGACCATTTTCCAGGGCTACATCAATTGGATTGCCCAGCGCTGCCGCCGCCAGAAAGAAAGCGGCGTTGCTCCAATCACATTCCGGAGTCAGGATATCGGGCATCTGGAAAACCTGGCCGCCCAGGATTTGCTCCGGTGTGGAATCAACCCGGAATTGGCGCAGCACCTGGCATGTCAGATCAACATAGGGTTTGGATTCCAGTTTTCCGGTGATGGTGATGCTGCTGACCCCATCCAGAAGCGGCAGAGCCAACAGGAGTCCTGTGATGTACTGACTGGAAATATTACCGGGGATCTCATATTCACCAGGTCGTAATTTACCCTGACACCGGATGGTGTCAGCGGTGGGACGGGACAGGATGCATCCCATCCGCTCCATTTCCTCCCACAAAGGAGACAGGGGCCGTTGAGGAAGCCTGCCTTCCATGCAGAATACAGCATCCACTCCCAAAGCACCGGCCAGGGGCAGCAGAAACCGCAGGGTGGAACCGCTTTCACAGCAGTTGAGGACCGCCGCTTCCGGCACGACCTGAATGGGTTCGATTTGGTAACCGCCAGGAGTACGGGTGATATTGGCTCCCAGAGCGTTGAGACAATCCACTGTGGCTTCAATATCCCGATTGGTGTCACGGCAGTGCATATAGCCTGCTCTGTTTGCCAGAGCGGCGCAGATCAGGAGCCGGTGGGCGTGGGATTTGGAAGGGATCGCTTCCAGAGGACCCGAGAGCGCTCGGGGATGAATGGTAATGTCCATATCAAAGACCTGCCTGAATGAAGGATTTGATTGCTTCTACCGGTGTGGGAACAATATCACAATGGCCGATGACCCGGGGAAGAATGAGATGAACCATGCCGCCGGAGCGCTTTTTGTCGGATAAGGTATAGGCGAAAAGATCTTCCGCAGAATAATCTGTATGGGTGGGAAGTCCAAATTTTTCGAGGGTGGAGAGAATTCTGGCAGAGTCCGCACAGCGGCAGGCACGACTGACGATGGCAGTGCCGATGGCCACCGCCTTGCCGTGGGAGATGGCAAACTGGCTCTTGGCTTCTACCCCGTGGCCAATGGTGTGGCCCAGGTTCAGCTTCATGCGCATCCCCGTGTCGAATTCGTCCTCGGTCACCACGTCGCGCTTTAATTCGACACATCGGGTGATGACGGCTTCCCGGTCAAAGTCCATGCCATTTTCTTCCAAATGAGCAAAAAGCCGGGGATCATAGAGAATACCGTATTTGATGACCTCGGCGCAGCCGTCCTGGAATACATCTCGAGGCAGGGTGTTCAGGGTGTCAATATCGCAGAGCACCAAACTGGGCTGGCAAAAGGCACCGGCCAGATTTTTACCTGCCGGCAGGTCAATGGCGGTTTTCCCGCCGACCGAGGAATCCACCGCTGCCAATAAGGTGGTAGGAACTTGGATGAAGCGGATGCCGCGCAGGTAGGTGGCGGCAGCAAAGCCGGCCAGATCACCCACCACGCCGCCGCCCAGCGCCACAATCAAATCACTGCGGGTCAGCTTGTGTTCTGCCAGGAAATTTAAAAGTTCCAAAAAGGTCGTACCATTTTTGGAGGATTCTCCGGCGGGAAATACAAAGGAAATAACCTCTAGTCCGGCACTTTCCAGGGAAGACTGTGCCGTGGCACCATACAGGGGCCAGACATTGGATTCAGACACAATGCAGACGGTTTTTGCCTTGCCCAATTTGACGGCTTCCGCCCCCAGTGTGGGCAGCAGGCCGCTGCCGATGAGAATATTGTAGGTTTTGGAGACTGAAACTGTGACGGTGTTCATCCGTCCACCTCCTCCTTGCGGCGTTTGCCCTCTTCCAGCAGAGCAATCAATTCATCGCTGCTTTCCCGGGAAATGGCATCCCGGTAGTCATTCAGGTTCTGAATCAGGATATCCAGTTCGTACAGGATGTTGTCCCTGTTTTCCAGAAACAGCTCTGCCCACATCTGAGGATTCAGCCAGGAAACCCGGGTCAAATCCTTGTAGCTTCCGGCAGAAAAGCCTTTGTGTTCCAAGGCCGTGGGGGATTTGACATAGGCATTGCTGACGATGTGGGCCATCTGGGAGGTAAAGGCGATGAGCTTATCGTGGTGCTCGGCGGTTGTGACAGAAAACATGCCGAAATGGCAGGGCGCCAGGGCCTGCTTGACCCGGTCCAAAAGTGTAATGTCATCATAGACAGGGGGAACCAGAACCATGGGAGCACCCTCAAACAGATTGGCCCGGCTGTACTTAAAGCCGGAAAATTGGGATCCTGCCATGGGGTGGCCGCCAACGAAGGTAAAGCCATGGCGCTGCGCCACAGGGAAGCAGTGACTGCAAATTTCCTTTTTGGTGCCGCAGCAGTCCAGAACCAGGGCATCCTTGGAAATCAGGTGGCCATTTGCTTCCAACCAAGCAGCGCTGCCGCCGGGATAAATGGCCAGCAGAATCAGATCGCAGTGAGGAATGGTTTCCGTTTCCAGTTTTCCCTGCACAGCTCCTGCCAGAATGGCAAAGGAAAGAATACTGTCATCTTTATCAGCCGCGTAAACGGTGTGGCCCTCCAGGGCATAGGCCCGGGCCATAGAACCACCAATGAGGCCAAGACCAAGAATACCGACGGTCATTGGATGGCCTCCCGGATTTTTCTGACCCGATGGCACACATCATCAAACTGATGAGGCGTCAGGGACTGGGGGCCGTCGCACAGGGCACAGGCAGGATTGTTATGCACTTCGATCATCAAACCATCCGCACCGCAGGCGGCAGCGGCGCAGGCCATGGGAGAAACCATACTGGACTTGCCGGTGGCATGGCTGGGGTCTACAACCACAGGCAGGTGGGACAGGTTGTGCAGGGCAGACACCGCGGGCAGGTCCAGAGTGTTCCGGGTATAGCTTTCAAAGGTGCGGATGCCGCGCTCACAGAGGATGATATTTTCATTGCCCTCGCTCATGATATATTCGGCGCTCATTAACAGTTCCTGCAGAGTATTGGCCAGGCCGCGCTTTAAAAGAATGGGGATTTTGGTTTTTCCCAATTCCTTCAGCAGGTCAAAATTCTGCATATTTCGGGCACCCACCTGGATGATGTCCACATCTGCAAACAGATCCAGGGTGGAAATGTTCATGATTTCCGTGACGATGGGCAGGCCGGTGGCGGCCTTGGCCTTCAGCAGCAGTTCAATACCTGCCCCCTTCATACCCTGGAAGGCATAAGGAGAGGTGCGGGGTTTGAAGGCGCCGCCCCGGAGGATATTGGCGCCGGAGGCCTTGACAGCCTGGGCCACTTCAATGATTTGATCCTCGGACTCCACAGAACAGGGGCCGGCAATCATGGCGAAATAGCCGCCGCCAATGCGGACGTCTCCGATATGGATGATGGAATCATTGGGGTGGAATTTTCGGTTGGCCTGTTTGAAGGGCTCTGACACCCGGGTGACGGATTCCACAATGTCCAGGCTTTTGAGCAGATCCATATCTACCCGGCTGGTGTCGCCGATGAGGCCCAGAACGGTGACCTGTTTGCCTTCGGAAATATGGACATCCAGATTCATGTGCTTCAGCCATTCCACCAGATGCTGGAGCTGGTTGGGGGTTGTTCCATGCTTCAGGACTGCGATCATAATAATACATCTCCTAAAAAAATAACGCCGCACGGGCAATTCGTGCGGCGTCTTAAAATACTGTTTTAAGCTCCTGAAATTTGTTGCAGCACAAATCGCTATTACTTTTTACGGGTAAAAAAGTAATAGTAATCAAAAAAGAACTGTGCAGCATTGCTCATCGTCATCATGAAAAAGACTCCTTGTTCGGAAACTGCGGACATTATACCACGGGTGGTGGAATTATGCAAGGGGGGTAACGAAATTTTATTGGATTATTTCCGAATTTTGAAGGATGTCTGTCAAGCCGTAGAGATCTGATCTGGCTGGGCGAACAGGCGGGAAAAGAGAAAGATCAGTTTATACCCGGTTTATTGGACAGATTTTGTGCTAATATTCCATCATCGCCATCATCAAGCCATTATCCAAAAATGGAGGGGAAGACCATGGATTATTTGCAGCAATTGAATCCGGAGCAGTTGGAAGCCGCCACCACAACGGAAGGGTTTATCCGGGTGGTGGCAGGGGCAGGCTCCGGCAAGACCAAGACTCTGACAGCGCGGTATCTGTATCTGGTGGATCAGCTAGGCATTTCCACCGCCAACATTCTCTGCGTTACCTTCACCAACAAGGCAGCTGCGGAAATGAAGAAACGGATTCGTACATCCCTGCCGGATCAGGATTTGGGACGGATCACCACCTTCCATGGCTTCTGCGTGGGGTTTCTGAAAGAGGACTGTCATGTGGTGCAGTACCCAAGCACCTTCATTGTGCTGGATGAAGAGGACAAAGAAAGCATGATTCGCACGGTCTTTGAGGATTTGGGGCTGACCAGCCGGGACATGACGGTGAAGGAGGCGGTGGATCACATTGGCTGGCGCAAAGGCGGCCGGGGCTATGTGAAAACCCTGATTGGGGATCCGGACAGGCTCCGACAATTATCCGAGGAAGCAACAACCCTGAAGGACAAGGTCATGTATCGATACTTCTATGAGCAGCGCAAATGCTACGGTCTGGACTTTGATGATCTGGTGTATTTCGTGCTTTATATTTTGCAGCAGGACAAATCAACCCGGGAAAAGTGGCAGCACCGGCTGGAATACGTCATGGTGGATGAATTTCAGGACATCGACAAGGATCAGTATGCCCTGGCAGACATTCTCTCAGGCTATCATAAAAACCTATTCGTGGTGGGAGACCCGGATCAGACCATCTATACCTGGCGCGGGGCCGATGTGAAATTCATCCTGGAATTTGATGCCCGGCATGAAAATGTGAAAACCATGTACTTAAACACCAACTACCGCTCCAGACCCCAGATTCTGAAAGCGTCCAATGCGCTCATCGACAAAAACCGGGAACGGTTGAAAAAGCAGCTGACAGCCGTCCGTCCGGATGACCGGAAACCACTATACTTTCATGCTAAAACAGGTCAGCTGGAGGCAGATTGGATGACGGCCAATATGCGTGCCCTGCACGAAGGAGGCGTGTCATATTCCTCCATGGCGGTGCTGTACCGGGCCCATTATGTATCCCGGGCCGTGGAGGAATCCCTGATTCGGAATAAGATTCCCTATGTGCTCTATTCCGGTGTGGAATTTTACAAGCGGAAGGAAATCAAGGATGTATTGTGCTATCTGCGGATGATTTACAGTGGCGACGACATTAGTTTCCTCAGAACCGTCAATGAACCCCGCCGGGGTGTTGGCCGCACCCGGATTGCGGCGTTGAAGGAGTACGCGGAGCTTCATCGCTGCAGCCTCTATGAAGCGCTGACGGCCAGTCTGGACACAAAGCTGTTCCAGCGGAGCCGGGCAAAGGACTATGTGCGGCTGATCGAGAAGTACAGGGCGATTTTTGATGGCATGGACTTAACGGATCTGCTGGCAGGAATTCTCAGCGAAAGCGGTTATGAGGATATGCTCCGAACCTGCGGAGAGGAGGAGCGGCTGGACAATTTGGCAGAACTGAAGCAGGCCGTCTATGATTTTCAGCGAAAAGCCGGGGAAGAAGTGTCCCTGGGGAATTATTTGGATCACGCGGCCCTCTTCACCAACATGGATCAGACTGCCAGAGCAGAAGCGGTGAAGCTGATGACGGTCCATGCGGCCAAAGGTCTGGAATTTCAGACGGTGTTCCTGTGCGGCCTGTCAGAGGGCATCTTTCCCGGCAAACGGGCCAACACCCGGGAGAAGCTGGAAGAGGAACGCCGGCTGTGTTATGTGGCTTTTACCCGGGCCAGGGATCGCCTGTTTTTATCCGATGCCGCCGGCAGCAATTATGATGGCTCCTTCCGGTATCCCAGCCGCTTCCTTTTCAATGCGGAAAAGGAAAATGTGGAGTATGCTGTCCCCCTGGATCCGGATCTGGAAGAGCGGGCATTGGAGCAGATTCGAAGATCGGAGAGCATGGATCGCGCCATTCCCAAAACCAGCGACCAGGTGGGGAAAAAGGTTTTGCATCCTGTGTTCGGAGAAGGGACCATCATTGGCATCCCTCGGGACCAGGAGGGGATGATCGTTCAGTTTGAATCCATCCACACCCCCAGAACCTTCGGTCCGGGTGCGAAACTCACATATCTGTAAAAAGGTGGCTGCAGCAGGAAGGCTTTGCAGAAAACATCCGGTCCAGAAACCAGAAATAGCGGGAGAAATCACAAAATACTGTGGTTTCTCCCGCTAAAATATTAGACTTTATCAGATCAGTCTGGGTGTCAGAAGCACCGCCAGCACGCAGCAGCAGGCCTGCAATGCAAATTGACTGTCCCGATGGACATTGGTTGCCTCTTTGGAATATGCCAGGTGATACTGCACGATTCCTTCCATGATGGTACTGGATAAGGAAACATTCACCTGAGGATCTTCCTGAAGATAAGAAAGAAAATGTGCCTGAAGCCGCAGCTCATATTCTCTGTGATTGGACAAATTTTTGGGGAAGGCTTCGTTGTGCGCGTAGGTAAAAGCATCAGTGGTATAGTGGATCAGTTTTCCAAGGGTATAGTAGTCCATCAGATGGAAGGTTTCTTTTTGCTCCAGCCTGGAGGAGATCCGACCCATATAACGCCGTGCGTTGCGGTAATTGTGCCCCCGAAGCCATTGGCAGCGCAGGGAACCTTTCAGATATGTAAAAGGATTCCGGTCCGGTTGGATACAGCCAAATAGAAAGGCCCGCCTGCAGCTGCGGGGCAGATCCGGCAGATACCGGTCCAGCAGATATTTTCCCAGTGATATATGACTTTTTCCACACATGATTGTGTACCTCCATGGGGATGTATATCGAGATTATATCATACGATCCACAGAAAATGTGAACAACAAGGAAAAATTAAGAAAATGGAAACAAAATCCTAATACTATTTCTTGATTAAAATCTTAAAGTTTTTAATTTAATATCAGTATAAAAAACAGAGAAAACAGCCCCACATAAGTGGGGCTGTCAAGGGATTTATGCAACAATTGAGAAATTGATGACGGTGACAGCCAGGTGGTTGAAATAAATGCTGACGGAGTAGTCGCCGGGTTCCTGGGGAACCTCGGGGATGGTCAGCTCACCATTATGGTAATCGTCATCGTACCAGATGTCCTTCCAATCACGGGTTTCATCGGAAATGTATTTGGAAAGCACATTGCCGCCACCGTCCCGGATCACATAGGTAACTTCGATGGGAGCTTCCGGCAGATTGAAGTTATCGCTGGCGATCAGTGCCACAGAGATGCTGTCACCAACCTGGAAGGTATCTGCAAAGGCATCCTTACCCACGGAACCCACCGTCCAGTCCTCTGCTTCCGGAGTTACCAGCAGATGGGCTCTGATCTTATTGGCGGACAGCCCCTGGAAGGTGAAGACATCTGCGCTGGGACAGACAAAACTGTGCTGGCCATTGAAAACGGATGTGGAGTCAGCTGCCTGAAGGACAAAGTGATAGGCGGCGCTGGGAATCCTGGGCGTAACCACAGCAGTAGCGGTTTCACATTTTACCACGTTGGCCTGTTCGCTGTTGCCGTCGAGGGTATACATCAGCAGCCATCCGCCTTCCGGGGCAGTGCCTTCGTATGTCCAGTTTACCGTCAGCTGGCTCAGATCGCTGCTGTCTACGGTCAGACCGGTTACAGTCAGCGGATTGGCGGAGATATTGACCCGGCTGGGCTGGGTCATGCCGGCAGCAGTCACTTCCACGGTATAGGACTTGCTGCTGTCAATTCCGGTGAAGGCAATTTCGGTTCCCGCGATTTCCAGAACTTCTTCGTGGCCTTCGTCGTTATAACAGCGTACATTCCAGGTTCTGACATCCGTATCGGCAGGAGCGTCCCAACGGACGGTCATGGTGCCGTCAGTGCAGTCTGTAATGGCGAGGTTCTCTGCCAGAATCAGGCGCGTTGCAACGAAGTCCATGGAGCAGTTCCCCAGAATCTGATCCCCTTTGGATGTACCCAGGGTCAAGGTATAGACCTTGTCCACCGTCAGACCTTTCACAGTGACAGAATGTCCGGTGAAGGTTTTTACAATATCCTCTTCGCCAGATGCAGAGCAGGTCAGCATCCATTCATCGGGATCAGAACCGTCTACCGTAAAGTTCAGCATCATAGAACCGTCTTCAGAACCGGTCACGGCACTCATGCTGATGATGGTAGGCATGGCATCCGTGGTGAAGATGTCTGCGGTTTTGCCGGTCAGTTCATGGAACCCTTCCACATCCAACTCAATCCGGTAAAGAGAGTCGGGAAGCAGATCAGTAAAGACGGCCTGGCCGTTGACCAGCGGCTGGGATACGCTGTTGCCGTATGTATCGGTACAGAGCACACGCAGCAGCTCCGTGTTCATGTCCGTATCCACGGTGACAGTCAGTTCATGCTGGGTGCCGGTCAGGGTCAGGTTATGAATGGTCTGCAAATAAATGGTCTGATAGAACCAGAAGGCACCGCAGCCAAGACAAGACAGAATCACAAGGGTGATGATGGCAGAGAGGATGCGTTTGCTGCTGCCTCTGCGCCGGCGCGGTTTTCTGACTGGTGCGGGGGTTCTGGGGGCTGGTTTCTCCATTTCCGGAAGCGCCTCTTCCGGATTGTCAGAGAACGCGATGCGGAAATCCAGATCATCCTCTTCCTCCTCAGATATAGCTTCCGGAAGGGGTTCTTCTGCAGATTCTGCGGTGTTATCCACAGCCGGTGCCTGTGCCTCAGACGCTGCGGCGGAAGGATCTGCAGGAACTGCAGTTTCCGCCGGAACCTCCTGTACAAGCATGGCGGCATTGGTGGTGTCCTCTGCCTGGGCGGTGTCTTTTGCCGGGGTGTCATCCTCTGCCGGAGCGGCGTCAGGCTCCTGCGCTGCAACGGGATCCGTATTCACGACACCGGAAGGTGGGGTGATGGGAACATTATTGACAGCATTGCGCTGCATGTAACCCACCAGCGCCTGGCCCATTTTCATGGGATCGTCCCAACGCTTGGCCGGATCCGGATCCAGTGCCTTCATGATGATGGAGGAAATTTCGTAATCCGCATTAACAGGATGGGGGAAGGGATCCGTGGGTTCCAGGGTGGGACGAGGAAGGGTCCCATCATTATAGATCTGATACAGAATCATGCCAACCGCATAGGTATCCACCGTTTCATTCAGCACTTTCATATCATCCTGGACTTCGGCGGGAGAATAGGGACTGCGGTATTTTCCGGGCAGGGATGTGTAGGACAGGGAGTCCAGTTTCACAAATCCCAGATCACCGATGCGGTATTGCTTTTCTTTAGACAGGAACACATTGGAAGGTTTCAGACCCACATATAGGTAGCCGGCCCGGCGGCAGATGGCCAGGGACGCACACAGGTCCAATCCCAGATTCACGGCTTCCAGGTAGGTGATGGGATTTTTTTGCATATACCGGCGCAGAGAGCGCTTGTAGGTGCTCAGCAGATAAATCTCATATCCCAGATTGCCATCTTCCATGGGAACCACCTGACAGCCTTCATAGGGAATGAATCCCTCCAGCTTGGCCAGGCTGTTCAGTGTTTCCACTTCAGCCACAATGCTGTCGGCCACTTCCTTAAAATAGTCCATGGCTTCGGCAGGATCCCTGTACGCACCGGTCAGCAGCAGAGCGTCCAGCTGCACCTGGGATGCAGGAACAGAGATGATTTTTACAATATACTTCTCGTCTGTATTTTCCTTCATGGCAGGACAGCAACGCACGCCATCATGGTCGCTCATAGGATTGCCCATGATAAAACCGTCCAGCAAAGGAGAGACAAGTTTCAGTTCAGACAATGATATCGCCTCCTTAATCCATTATATCATAAAATAAAAATCCCAAAAAATCAACTGCAAGTAGTTGTCTTATCGATAAAAGAATGATATAATTAGTCAAAAAATGAGTTTGTTGTCACTTTCCAACAGGAGGTAACCGATATGAATAAAGTGATTTGTGACATTTGTGGAACTTCTTATCCTTCCACCGCGAAGAAATGCCCGATTTGCGGCAGCTCCCGGGAGTACGCCCTGGAGAATACGGAAGATTCCATGAATGATTTCGATTTCCTGGAAACAGAAGAATCTACCCCCGTCCCCAGAAAAAAAAGCAGAGAAATCTTTGATTATGACGAAGTCAATCAGGTAAAATCCACCGGCCGAAAGCTGGAGGAAGAAGATTTTGACGATGAAGAAGAGGATTATGAGGAGGAGGCCCACACCAATGTGGGCCTGGTCATTGTGCTGGTGGTTCTGATTGTGCTGCTGCTTCTGACAGCCGGCTTTTTCTTTGTACGCTACCTGCTGCCCGGTATGATGCCTGCGGAGACACAGCCCATTGAAACCGCCGCACCGGTGCAGACAGAACCTGTGGAGACCACAGTTCCCGGCAAGCCCTGCACCAATCTGATGATGGACGGCGGTAAGATGGAATTGGCCAGAGACGGCAAGAAACTGCTGAATGTCCGGGTCTATCCTGAAGATACCACAGATGAGCTGACATTTGTTTCCGGCGATGAATCCATTGTTACCGTCAGTGAAAATGGAACAGTGACTGCTGTGGGAGAAGGACAGACGGTCATTACCATTACCTGCGGTCAGCAGCAGATCAATTGCAATGTGACCGTTGACTACTCTATTGGGGAAGAAACGGTTCCCCCCGAGGAAATCCCTGCCATGCAGGTGGAAGGGGAGGATGAAACCACATCTTCTGATGTGACAGAAGCCACCGATGATACCCAGGCAACGGAAAGTGCGACGGAAGCCACGGCAGAGGCAACCACGGCAGAGCCCAAGCTGAAGCTGAAGAAAACGGACATTACCATTCGTTCCAACCGAACCAGTGTGACACTGGAGCTGGACTGCGATATTAAGCCTGAGGATATCAAGTGGTTTACCATGGACTCTACCATTGCCATTGTTCACGATGGTGTGGTGACCGCCATTGGCGCTGGTCAGACTCGGATTTATGGCGAGTATGGCGGAGAACAGGTAGAATGTATTGTTCGATGCATTTTCTAAAAAGTTAAAAAACAAAAATGGCAGTTCCTCAGTGGAACTGCCATTTTTTACTCACCATCTGCAAAAATATTCCGACGGAACAAAAATGTGGCGCACCAAATGCCGGCCAGACCCACAAGGGTATAGACAAGACGACTGAACAGGGATCCCTGACCGCCAAACAGCCAAGCCACCAGATCAAACTGGAAAATACCAATCAGGCCCCAGTTAAGACAGCCTATAACGGACAGAATCAGCGCAATGGTATCCATGACAAAACCTCCTTTTCATAGGATAGTATAACCCCGGTACATAAAATCATGTATGTTCATGGATTGAAAAAAATTGGTTCATTCGATATAATAGAAAAAAACGAGAGGAGATTTCCATGACAACCATCGTTGAAAAGGCATACGCCAAACTGAATCTGACTCTGGATGTTTTGGGCAAGCGACCGGACGGCTATCATGATCTGAAAAGTGTGATGCAGACGGTGTCTCTGGCGGATGTGGTGGAGCTGGATCTGGGAACAGGTGCCCCCTGGAAACTGGTTTGTGACCGGGAGGATATTCCCTGCGATGCGCGGAACCTGGCCTGGAAGGCAGCAAAGCTGTATTGCGACACCCTGGGCAAAGATCCCGGGGGAATTACCATCCGCATCCAAAAGCACATTCCCTCCGGAGCCGGCATGGGCGGCGGCAGCGCCGATGCGGCAGCGGTAATGCGGATGTTGAACCGACATTATGGGCATCCCCTGACAACGGAGGAACTGGCGGATTTGGGTGCGGAAATTGGCAGCGACATTCCGTTCTGCGTGATGGGTGGAACCATGCTGTGCGAAGGCCGCGGTGAGATCATGCGTCCCTTGCCGCATTGCCCCGGATGTATGATTCTTGGCTGTAAGCCGGAATTTTCTGTGTCCACACCGGTGTTGTTCCGGGCCATCGATTCGGTGCAGATCATGAAACATCCGGATCATGATGCCATGGAACAGGCCATTGCTGATGGTGATCTGAACGCCATTGCCCGGGAAATTTACAATGTGTTTGATCCGGTGGTCAGCGCGGATCATCCGGAAATCGGCCATATCAAGAAAATCTGCAGGGATTATGGTGCTTATACCAGCCAGATGACCGGTTCTGGATCCGTGGTGTTTGCACTGATGCCGGATCATGCTTCTGCGGAAATGGCCAAAAGAATGCTGGAACAGACCTATCCCCAGGTATTCCTGGCAGAACCTGTATAAAATTGGTAAGATCCGTCCATACTGAGGGTATTTCAGTATGGACGGTGTTTTTTATGAGAAAAACCATGGGAAGAATTGGCATTTGCTTGCTGGTGGCAGTGTTTTTCTGGTGCGGTACTCTGATTTCAGACCGACAGAGACTTCGCCAGGAATTGATCCGGCTCCATGTGGTGGCCAATTCCGACAGCCCCCAGGACCAGGCAAGGAAACTTCAGGTTCGGGACGCTGTGATCAACAGTATTCAAAAAGACCTGGAAAGCATTGGGGATGTGGAGACGGCAAAGGCTTATCTGCAGGAAAAGATTCCATACATTCAACAGGTAGCAACAGCAACCTTGGCATCCCTTGGGTGTGAAGATACGGTTGCGGTGAGCTTGTGCCGGGAGGCCTTTGATACCCGGTTTTACGAGACATTTTCTTTGCCGGCAGGGGTCTACAATGCCCTGCGGATTGTGATTGGAGAAGGCCGGGGGGAAAATTGGTGGTGCGTGGTTTTTCCGGGACTGTGTATTCCGGCAGCCTCTGAGGGCGTTGAGAACGTGGCAGCCGTGGCAGGGTTTCCGGATGCGCTCTGCCAGGCGTTAACAGAATCCGATGGATATGAATTACGGTTTGGAATTCTGGACGCCATGGGCAAACTGGAAACATTTTTCTTTGAAGGCTGATTTATACCCTGTTCTTTGGCCAGATTTTATGATATCATGTAGAAAAACTTGAAAGAGAGGGTGGTCGTATGCTGCGCCTTCTGATGGGCAGAGACTGGACTGCCAATCGGGATTCCGTCCTCGCCAGGATCGCCGATGATGTGAAAAGCAGAAAAGCCGGACGGATTTTGATTGTTCCGGAACTGATCAGCCACGATATGGAGCGCAGACTTTGCGCCTGGGCCGGAGATACAGCCAGCCGCTATGCCGAGGTTCTGTCTTTTACCCGCTTGGCCTGGCGGGTATCAGACTCCATGGGCAACGCGGCCATGGAATGTTTGGACAATGGCGGACGGGTAGTGGCCATGGCAGCGGCTGCCAGACAAATGAGCAGCCGGCTGAAGGCCTATGCCTCTGTGGAAACCAAGCCGGAATTTCTCACGGGGCTCATTGATGGCATCGATGAATTCAAGCGTTGCTGTATTTCTCCTGCGGATCTGCAGCGGGCTGCCGCTGAAACGGAAGGCAGTCTGGCCCAGAAACTGGAAGAGCTGTCATTGCTGATGGAAGCCTATGACACCCTTTGCAGCCGGGGCAAACGGGATCCCAGAGACCAGATGACCTGGCTGCTGGAACAGCTGGAAGAGGGGACCTTTGGTCAGGACCATGTATTTTACATAGATGGATTTCCGGACTTCACCCGGCAGAATATGGCCATTATTGAACATCTTATGCAGGTGAGTCCTTGCGTTACCGTGAGCCTGAACTGCGATCAGCCGGAAAGCCATCAGATGTCTTTCGAAAAGGCGGGACAAACTGCCCGGGAACTGATCCGCCTGGCGAAGCAGGCCGGGGTGGAAGTTCAGCTGGAAGTGATTCCCGCGCAAAATAAAAGGATGGACAGTGTCCGCAGCGCCCTGTTTCAGGGGCCGATTTTGGCCGGGGCGGCAGAAAAAGTCCTGAAGGCTTACCATGCCGATACCCCTTGGCAGGAATGTATGAGAGCGGCACAGCTGATCCGGACGCTGATCCATCAGGGCTGCCGCTACCGGGATATTACCCTGGTTTGCGCCGATATGGCAGTGTATCAGCCCCTGGTGGACTTGATTTTTCACCGGTTTCATATTCCGTTGTATCGATCCGGAACAGAAGAAATCCTTCAGCGCAGCGTCATTGGGACGGTATTAACTGCCATAGACGCGGTTTTGGGGGAATTTGATCAGAAGGAGACACTGCGATATCTCCGGTCTGCCCTGTCTCCTTTGGACCCGGATACCTGCGATATGGTGGAGAACTATACCATTCTTTGGGGCATCCGGGGCAACCGCTGGACCACAGCCTGGGAATTCCATCCTGCGGGCTTGGGAGAAGTTTGGGATGAAGCTGCCCATGAACAGCTGCGGCTGTTAAACGGTGCCCGGGAAGCGGTCATCGCTCCTCTGGAGGCCTTGCGGAAGGGGTTTCATCACGCTTCGGATCTGCAGGATCTGGTTACATCCCTGTATGAATTTCTGGAAGCCATTCACCTGGGAGATAAACTGGATGATCTGGCCCGGCAGATGGACGAATCAGGGGACAATAGAAGCGCCCAGATTCTCAATCAGCTGTGGGACATCCTGATTTCCGCCCTGGAGCAGATGTATGATGTGCTGGGCCAGACCCACTGGGAGTCGGAACACTTTAGCCGACTGTTCCGGCTGCTGCTGAGCCAGTATGATGTGGGTACGATTCCTCCAGTGCTGGATGCGGTGCAGATGGGCCCGGTGTCTGCGATGCGCTGCCATCAGCAGAAATATCTGATCATTCTGGGCGCCAAAGAAGGAAATCTGCCCGGCTATACAGGGTCTTCCGGCGTGCTGACAGACCAGGAGCGTGTGGCCCTCCGGGAACTGGGGGTGCCCCTGACCGGCGGCGCCATGGAAGGCATCCAGGCGGAATTTGCGGAAATTTACGGCTGTATATGCGGTGCCATGGAACAAATCCATGTGTTTTATTCCGGGGATCAGCCATCCTTTGTGTTCCGGCGTCTGGCAGCCATGGCAGGGGTGGTGCAGGAAACGGAAGAGAGGCTGGGATTTGCGTCCGCCGATAGAGAAGAAGCTGCCCTGTGGTTGTCCCGCTGGCAGGCGGAGGACACGGCCAGAGAATTGGATCTGTTGCCTGTCTATCAAAGGGTAATGGAAAAGCGGGATTACCGGATGGGAAAAGTCAAGCTGGAGCACGTTCAGGCCCTGTATGGAAATACCCTGAATCTGTCGGCCTCCCAGATTGACCGGTATGGGGAATGCCGGATGTCCTATTTCCTGAAATATGGCCTCCGGGCCAAAGAACGCAAGGAAGTCACGGTGGATCCGGCTGAGTTTGGTACCTATGTCCATGCTGTTCTGGAAAACACCGCCCGGTGCATCCGGGACCGGGGAGGGTTCCGGCAGACAACTCTGGGGGAAACCCTGGAAATTGCCCATCGATACAGTGAAGAATATGCTGCCGAGCGGTTCAGTCAGATCGTTTCGGAACGGATGACCTATCTGTTCCGGCGCAACATCCAGGAACTGGATATGGTGGTGCGGGAGCTGTGGGAAGAACTGCAGCAATCCCTGTTTGAGCCCCGGGAATTTGAAGTGAATTTTGGTGGAAACGGCGGTCAGCCTGCTATCGCCATTCCCAACAGCAGCATGAACGCACTGCTGCGGGGATTTGTGGACCGGGTGGACACCTGGCACCGATGCGGCACGGATTATTACCGGGTGGTGGACTATAAAACCGGCAAAAAGGATTTTGACTACTGTGATGTGTTCAATGGTGTGGGGCTGCAAATGCTGCTGTATATGTTTGCCTTGCGCAACAGCGGGGAGGACTTGCTGGGAGAAAATCCCGTGCCGGTGGGTGTTCAGTATTTCCCAGCCAGAGCCCCCTATCTGCTTTCCGATGGAAAACTGAACCCGGAGGAAGCGGAGAAACTTCGTGCAAGCCAGTGGAAGAGAAAGGGCCTGCTGCTGTCTGATGAGGAAGTCCTGCAGGCGATGGAGCCGGGAGACAGCCCCAAAAGAATGAGCTATACCATTCGAAAGGATGGCACCTTGTCCGGCGATCTGGCGGATCGGGAACAGCTGAAACTGCTGGAGGGATATGTGTTCAAGGTTCTGGCCCGGATGGTGGAGGACGTCGCCTCCGGCTGTGTGGAACCAAATCCCTATACACGGGGCAGCAGCCACAATGCCTGTGATTTCTGTCCCTATGGAACCATCTGCCACGAACAGGCAGCGCAAGGACGGCGCAATTATAAAACCATGACAGCCCAGCGGTTCTGGGAGGAGATCGGAAAGGAGATGACAGGTCATGGCGGATAAATTGACACCCCAACAGGCCCAGGCGGTTCATGACCGGGGTGGAAAACTGCTGGTCAGTGCGGCTGCCGGTTCCGGCAAGACAAAGGTACTGGTGGATCGGCTGATGACTTATCTGACGGATCCAGTGAGTCCTGCCAATCTGGATGACTTTCTGATCATTACATATACCAAGGCGGCAGCTTCGGAGCTTCGGGGGAAAATTGCCGCCAAACTGACCGAGCGAATTGCCCAGGATCCGGAAAACCGACATTTGCAAAAGCAGATGCAGCGGCTGTTTCTGACCAAAATCTCCACCGTTCACGGCTTTTGCGGCGATCTGCTCCGGGAGTATGCATACAAACTGGACCTGTCGGCGGATTTTCGGGTGGCGGATGAAAACGAATGTCAGGAGATTCGGGAGAATGTTCTGACAGAGCTGCTGGATCAGGCCTATCTGGCGGACCGGCAGGATGCGGATTTTCGAAGCTTTGTGGACAGCCAGGGCCTGGGCCGGGATGATCGAACCGTACCGGAATTGATCCTGAAGGTCTACGACAGTGCCCACTGCCATTTATGTCCCGATGGCTGGCTGGAGCAATGTATTGAAAACAGTACCGTGGAGCAGGGACAGGATGTATCCCAAACGATTTGGGGACAGTTTCTTATGGAGGATCTGAGGGAATATCTGGATGCTCAGATTCTGGTAATGGGCCAGTGTACGCAAGAGGCCGAACAGTGTGAAGGTCTGGAAAAGCAGGCCGCCAATTTGCGTTCGACGCTGCAGCAGTTGCAGCAGCTGCGGGAGAACAGCTGCTGGGATGACATTGTGCAGCATCGGAAAATAGATTATGGCCGACTGGTATTTCCAAAAAAGAACCCGGATCCGGAACTGACAGACCGGATCAAGGCAGCAAGAACTGCCTGCAAGAAGGGCCTGGAGAAAAAGCTCCAATCCTTTTCGGACGAATCGGCCCAACTTATGTCGGATTTGCAGCAGTGCGCAGCCGGAACCCGGGGCCTGGTGGCCCTGGTGCGGCAGTTTGACCGGGAATTTTCCAGAGCCAAGCGCATCCGGCGGGTGCTGGACTTTGGCGATCTGGAGCATAAAACCCTGGATCTGCTGCTGGGCCAGAACCGGACATCTACAACACAGGCTGCCCGGGAGATCGGCCGGCGGTTCCGGGAAATCATGGTGGATGAATACCAGGACTCCAATGGGGTGCAGGATGCCATTTTTGGTGCACTGACCCAAGAAAAGCAGAACTGCTTCATGGTTGGCGACGTGAAGCAGTCCATTTACCAGTTCCGCCTGGCGGATCCCGGCATTTTCCTGGAGAAGTATCATCACTATGTCCCTGCCTCAGAGGCACAGCCCGGGCAGGGAAGAAAGGTGCTGCTGAGTCATAATTTCCGGTCCGGACCGGAGGTCATTTCTGCGGTTAATGATGTATTCTCCCACTGTATGTCACCCCGGGTGGGCGGATTGCAGTATGGGGAAGGAGAAGCCCTCCGGGAAGGCGTTCCCCATGATCTGCTGCCAGGACAGGCAGTGCAGCTCCATGCACTGGAAGTCCGGGAGGAGACGTACCGGGAAGAAGCAGACTATGTAGCTGACCAGATTGCCACCATGCTCCGCTCCAACGTACAGGTGCGGGGAGAGAAGGGGCTTCGCCCTGTGGAGCCGGAGGATATTGTGATTCTGCTGCGTTCTCCCGGCTCTGTGGGTGGCTATTTTCAGAGAGCTCTGGAAGGCCGTGGCATCCGGTGCAGCTCCGGCAGCGGCAGCGATCTGCTGGAAACGGAGGAAATTGGCATGCTTCGCTCGTTTCTGGCTGTCATCGTCAATCCCCGGCAGGATATCCCTCTGATCAGCACCCTGGCAAGTCCGGTATTTGGTTTTACCGCGGATGATTTGGCGCAGATTCGAAGCAGACAGAAAAAAGGAAGCTTTTATGATGCGCTGCTGGAGAGCGGTCTGCCCAAAGCCAACCAGTTTCTGGACATGCTGACCACATTGCGCCAGACAGCCAGAAGCGCAAAGCTGACGCAGCTTCTGGAAAAATGTTTTGCCATGACCCGACTGGACAGCCTTTACGGCGCCATGGAAGGCGGTGAAGCCCGGCAGGCCAATCTGCAGACCCTGTTCCAGCTGGCAACCGACTATGAGCAGGGCGGCTTGCGGGATCTGAGTCAGTTTTTGCAGTATTTGGACACGTTGCAGGGAAAAGGGCTGCTTGGAGCAGGCACGGGATCTTCCGGATGTGTAACCATCATGAGTATTCACAAGTCCAAAGGCCTGGAATTCCCGGTGGTATTTCTCTGCGGACTGGCCAGAGGATTCAACAGGGAAAGTCTGAATTCCCAGATTTTGTGCGACAGGGAGCTGGGGTTGGGCCTTTCTGTGGCGGATCCGGTGAACCGGGTGCGCTATCCTTCCATTGCAAAGCGGGCCATCATGGTCAAGTCGATGCGGGAAAGCCTGTCAGAAGAAATGCGTGTGCTGTATGTGGCAATGACCCGGGCCAGGGATCGTCTGATTATGACTTATGCACCCCGGAATCTGGAAGCGGATCTGCAGGATATGTCTCTTCGTCTGGATTTCGACCGGGGAACGCTGCTTTCCCGGGAGGCTTCCTGCCCTGGAGAATGGATTTTGCTTGCGGCGGTGCAGCATTTGGAAGCCGGACAGCTCCATGCTTTAGGTGGTCGCCCGATGCAAACCACCCTGGGAGAGATCCCCTGGGGCATCTTTGTAGCATCGGCCCCGGAGCCCAGTGAGAACAGCCTGGGCGTACAAATTCCGATTGCCCAAATGCCGGTGGGTGCGGCTGCGTCTCTGACTGCAGGGTTATCATTTCATTATGCGCACCAGGCGGCCACCAAAGCGCCTTCCAAACAGACGGCAACGGACCGGAAGGGAAGACAGAAGGATGCTGAGGCGGCGGAACATACACCACAGTCCCACCAGACCGTGAGAAGATGGAGAAAGCCAACGTTTATATCCGCTGAAAAAGATGGAAGAGCCTATGGCAACGCCATTCATGCGGCAATGCAGTACATCCGCTATGAAAACTGCGGTACATTGGACGAAGTCCGGAAGGAGATCCGGCGGCTCCTGGATGAAGGGTACCTGTCCGAAGAGCAGTTCCTTCTGGTGGACTGTGAAAGAATTGCAGCCTTTTTCCAGTCAGAACTTGGCAGAAAGCTGGTTGCAGGTGTTTCCTGCCTGCGAGAGTTCAAATTCTCCATTCTGGACGAGGGAAGCCATTATGGAGAGGACCTCCAGGAAGAGCAGATTCTGCTTCAGGGCGTGGTGGACTGCGCCCTGCTGGAAGGGGATGGCATCACCATTCTGGATTTCAAAACCGACCGGGTCTCCGAGAAAACAGCAAAGATGGCAGCAGAGCGGTATCGGCCCCAAGTGGAAACCTATGGCCAAGCGTTGTCACGGATTTATGAGCTGCCGGTAAAGGCAAAATACCTGTATTTCTTCAATCTGGATGCTTTGTGGGAATTGTAATCCGGATTTTCAATGAAACGGCTTCACTCGTTGCCTTCTGGATTATGTATAAAAACAGGACGCCAGCCTGGCGTCCTGTTTTTTATCAGCGGTTGTTCTGGGCTTCGTTCTTGTAGTTGCTCTGGTTGGAGTTCTGGTTCTGCGTCTTGTTCTGATTTGCGTTCTGGGCCTTATTCTGGTTTGCGTTCTGAGTCTTGTTATTCATGATGATTTCCTCCAATTTCTTTCCTGCGGCGGAGCCGCTATTCCAGTATGCGCAGGTTTTCAGGATTTATCCTTGGCTTTGAAAATCAGGCTGACCAAAAGTCCACAGAAGATGGCGGCAGTCAGTCCGCCTGCTGTGGCTGTGAATCCACCGGTAAAAATGCCCAGGAATCCCTTGGTGTCGATGGCTTCCTTGACACCGGTGGCCAGCGTATTTCCAAAGCCGGTGAGAGGCACCGAAGCACCGGCCCCGGCAAAGTCGGCAAATGGCTGATAAAGCCCCACGGCACTGAGGATGACACCGGTCACAACATAACCAACCAGGATCCGGGCAGGGGTCAGTTTCGTTTTATCAATCAGAATTTGGCCGATGAGACAAAGCAAACCACCAGCCAGAAATGCTTTCAGGTAATCCATATCAAACAGCGCCTCCTTCGATGGCAACGGCATGACAGACACCGGGGATGGGCAATCCCTGCTGGGTGGAAGTAGGGGACAGCAGGGCACCGGTGCCGCAAAAAAGAATGGATTTCAGTTTCCCGGTACTGAGTTTGGACAGTAAATGACCACAGAGGGTCACAGCGCTGCAGCCACAGCCGGAGCCACCTGCGTGCACATCCTGGGTGTCCCGGTCAAAAATCAGGCACCCGCAGTCTTCCAGCCGTCCTCCCAGCGATATACCATCCCGACGGGCCAGTTCCAGCAGCACATCCTTTCCCATCTGTCCCAGGTCACCGGTGACAATAAGGTCATAGTCCTCCGGCTTTTTGTCAAAATCCCGGAGGTGGGCCGTGATGGTGCTGTATGCGGACACAGCCATGGCAGCACCCATGTTGTTTGCATCCTTGATTCCCAGGTCCGTGATGGTTCCCACGGTGCATCCCGTTATTTTAGGGCCGTTTCCTTCCTGGCAGACCAAGGCAGCGCCGGATCCTGTGACAGTCCATTGGGAGGTCGGGGTTCGCTGGCCACCGTAGCCCAGAGGATACCGGTACTGTCGTTCCGAGGATGCGAAATGGCTGGAGGTCATGGCCGCAACCTTATCCGCAAAGCCGCCGGAGACCACCATGGAGGCCAGCAGCAAACTTTCTGCCATGGTGGAACAGGCGCCATATAAGCCGAGATGAGGAATTCCGGTATTCCGCAGGGTAAAGGAGGAACCAATGCACTGGTTCAATAAATCTCCGGAAAGCACCAGATCAAAATCAGTCATCCGCATATTGGCTTTTTCCGCCAGCTTGCCCAGGGTAAGGCGCTGGAGCTGTTTTTCTGCCTGTTCCCAGGTTCGCTGACCAAACCAGGCATCCTGACAGGTGATATCAAAAGTATGGGCAAGAGGCCCCTCGGATTCTTTTTTTCCGGCGGTGCTGGCCCAGGCCGTAATCACAGGCGGCCGGGGCAGTACAAAGCTTTGCCGTCCACGTCGGTATTCTGCCATAAAATGACTCCTTCTTGTTGATTTTTCTTAGTATGTCCGTTGATTGCATTTCTCATGCGATTTCGGTATAATTGTAAAAAAATCAAAGGACATTTAAAATGATGAATTACACCGTCAGAAATGCGACACTTGCAGATCTGCCAAGAATTGAAGAAATTTATGCCAATGCAAGGGACTTTATGGCAAAAACCGGGAATCCCAACCAGTGGGGCAAGACCAATCCGCCCCACGATGTGCTGGTGGATGACATCGAAAAGCAGTTGCTCCATGTGATCACCCATGAGCAGGAGATTCATGGTGTGTTTTACTTTTTCATTGGTGCTGACCCCACTTACGGGCAGATCGAAGACGGCGCCTGGTGCAGTGATGCACCTTATGGCACCATTCACCGGATCGCATCGGATGGAAGCGGCGGAATTCTGCGTACGGCTGTGGAGTATTGCAGCCAGTTCATTGGAAATATCAGAATTGATACCCATCAGGATAATCTGGTGATGCAGAAGTGTGTGGACAGACTGGGATTCCGGCGCAGCGGCATTATCCACCTGGCCAATGGCTCTCCCCGGATCGCCTACGAATTATTTGTATAAAAAACACCCGGTATCTCGCTGAGATACCGGGTGTTCTCTGCTTATTTTGCAACACGGCGTGCACCGTAGTAGTGTTGTGCCCAGTAACCGGATGTCAGGTCGGAATAGGAGACCGTGGACCGGGAATTGGGGGAATGGATGAACTGACCGTTGCCGGCATAGATGCCCACATGGGAAATGCCGCTGGTATATGTATTGGCGAAGAAAACAATGTCGCCCACCTGCAGATTATCCTTGGATACGGAAGTACCATAATTGAACTGGGCAGCAGGGGTTCGATCGACAGAGTAGCCAAGCTGCTTCAGAACATAGTAGACAAACCCGGAGCAGTCAAAGCCGGAAGGGGATGCGCCGCCGCTGACATAAGGTGTTCCCAAATATTTCTGGGCTTCTGCCAGAATCTGGGCGCCGGTGGCATTTCCGGTGAAGGTGTTGCCGGTGCTGGAAGCGGTGCCATTCAGGGCAGCTGCGCTGGGGGTCACACCGGTGGATTTGCCGCCCCGAAAGAATTTGGGAGACTTGGCGGAATCCTTGTTCTCATAGGGAATCTCAGTCAGATCCACATAATCACTGCGAATGTAGCCAATGGAGGAATTGTAAATGACCTTGTACCATCCTTCATTCAGACCCAGAATGTAGCACTTGCTGCCCTTGGAGGCAACGGCAATACTGCGATAAGAAGTACCTGCGCCGGCACGGACATTGACAGAACTGCCGTTGATGGTGCCATAGCCCAGTTCGGCATTTTCCTTGGTCAGCACATTCAGGTAATCCTTGTGCATATACCCTTCCTGGAGATTGTAATTGACTTTGTACCAGTCACCATGCTTGCTGATGACCACCACACAGTCATTTTGGGGAGCGGTGTCCAGAATTTTGGAATTGGTGGTGGCGTCACTGCGCAGACGCAGCGTTGTGGATTTCACAAATCCGATGCCATACATTATGTTGCCTGCTGCAGAAGCGGAAACCGCAAAACAGCTTACAAAAAGAACCATGGTCAGCACCAGTGTTATCAATCGTTTGGTAAAATTCATAAGTTGTATCCATCCTATCTTTTTTTCGACCGCAGTTCGGTCATTACAGAAACATTACAACGTAATGTAATCGAATTGTAACACAATGTAACAAAAATGTCAAGCAAAACAGATTTTGTGTCACATTGGAAAAAGAGGATGTAACAAAATGTTCAAAATTTCCCTTATAACTCTATATGTGAAGATAACGGCGTGCTTAACGGGTATCGTGTAAGGATTGCATCTGCTGGGGCAAATCTTTATAACATCTTAATACAAACCAGGTCAGATTTAGACCATCTTTACACAAAATGGCGTATAATTGGCATAATTAAAGGTCATTACATCCGCCGGAGGTGTTTCCTATGAAGATTTTAATGTGGATTTTGATCCTGGCCGGGATCTTTTCCTTGGGTTTTTTGGTTATCAGTCAGATTGGACGGCAGATTGACCGGAATCCCCGGGCCTTTCCCGCCAGCCGACGCCTTATAAAGGTACCACTGCGGCTCCGGCAGAAAAAATATCAGGATGACGGAAGCTGGATGTTGTGTTATAATGACTGCAACATCGACAAGGAGCTTCAGGAAGATGAAAAATGTGAATCATGAGCATATTCTGGTATGTCTGTCTTCGGCACCGTCCAATGGAAATATCATCCGCACAGCAGCAAAAATGTCTGCTGCTTTCGGCGGTACCCTGACGGCGCTGTATGTACAGACGAAAGGCTCTGATCAGATGGGAGACGATGATCGACAGCGGCTGCAGCGGCATACCAGACTGGCAGAAAGTCTGGGCGCCAATATAGCCACGGTGGCAGGCGACGATGTGGCCTATCAAATTGCGGAGTTTGCCAGACTGTCTAAGGTCACAAAAATTGTCATCGGCAGAAGCATTGGCGCCCGGGGGCGGCTTTCGGTAACAAAACCCGTGACTGAAAAGCTTATTGAACTGGCACCCTATCTGGACATTTATATTATTCCGGACATCGCCGGAGAAAACAGGGGGCGGAGAAATCCGGCCATCCGGCAGCAGGTGATGCCCGCTTACCGGGACGTGGTGATCACGCTGGCGGTGCTGCTTCTTTCTACCCTGATCGGGTTCCTCTTTCACAGATTGCATTTTACAGAGGCCAACACCATCACCATCTATATTCTGGGGGTTTTGCTGACAGCGCTGTTCACAAAAAACAATCTGTGCAGCGGTATATGTTCTCTGGCCAGTGTTTTGCTGTTTAACTTTTTTTTCACAGAACCCAGGCTCAGCTTCTATGCCTATGAATCCGGCTATCCGGTGACATTTATCATTATGCTGGCCGCAGCCCTGATCACAGGTACACTGGCCAACCGGCTGGCCGACCAGGCAAAACAGTCCTCCCAAGCAGCCTGGCGTACCAAGGTGCTGCTGGAAACAAATCAGAGCCTACAGCAGGCAGCCAATGAAGAGGCTATCTTGCAGGTGATTGGAGCCCAACTGATGAAGCTGCTGAATCGTCCGCTGGTGATCTATCCGGCGGTGGGAGAGGCGCCAATGCTGTTTTCTTCCGACGAACAGGACTCCCGTTTTTCCGGAGAACCGGAGCTGGCCCAATGGGTCTTTCAAAACAGGAAACGAGCCGGCGCCTCCACGGACCATGGATCTGAGGCCCAAGGATTGTACCTGGCTATCCGCAGCAATGCCGATGCTTATGGTGTAGTGGGCATTGCTGTGAGAGAACAACCCCTGGAGCCTTTTGAAAACAGTATTCTTCTTTCTATTTTGGGGGAAGCTGCCTTGGCCATGGAAAGCCGCCGCAATGCCCGGGAGAAAGAGGAGACAGCGATTCTGGCAAAAAACGAGCAGCTTCGTGCCAATCTTCTCCGGTCGATATCCCATGATTTGCGGACACCCCTGACCTCCGTTTCCGGCAATGCGGAAAACATGCTGGCTCATGAGGAATCCATGGACCTGCCGGAGCGGAAACGGATTTTACAGGACATTTACGAAGATGCGGAATGGCTGATCCGGCTGGTGGAAAATCTCCTGGCCATTACGAAAATCGGGGAGGACAGGACAAGACTGCACTGTTCTGCCGAACTGGTGGAAGATGTGATTTTTGAATCCCTTCGTCATGTACGGCACAGCCAGGATCATATCCTGGAAACCCATTTGGAGGAAGAACTGCTTTTGGCAAACATGGATGCCCGGCTTATCAGCCAGGTCATCGTCAATCTGGTGGACAATGCCCTGAAATATACACCGCCCGGATCAACAGTCCGGATTTCGGCCTGCAGGCAGGGATCACAGATCGCGGTTAGCGTGGCTGACAATGGTCCCGGGATTCCGGATCACCTGAAAGACAGGGTTTTTGATTTGTTCTTCTCCGGGGACACCCAGGTGGCTGACTGCCGCCGGAGCATGGGGCTGGGACTGGCCTTGTGCAAATCCATTGTTACCATTCATGGAGGCAGTATCACCTTGTCCGATCATTCTCCCAGTGGGTGTATCTTTACATTTACCCTTCCTGCAAGTGAGGTGACCATCAATGAATAAACTGAATGTGCTGGTGGTGGAGGATGATCCTGCCATCCGGAACCTGATGGCAACCACCCTGCGGGCCAACGATTACCGGTTTTTCACGGCAGGAACCGGAGCAGCGGCCCTGATGCAGGCTTCCACCGGCCAGGCGGATCTGGTGCTGCTGGACTTGGGACTGCCGGATATGGATGGTGTGGAAATTATCCGCAGGATCCGTACCTGGTCCCAGATGCCGATTATTGTCATCAGCGCCCGGACAGAGGATGCCGACAAGATTGAGGCTCTGGATGCGGGAGCGGATGATTATCTGACCAAGCCTTTTTCCGTGGAAGAACTGCTGGCCAGGCTCCGGGTGATCCAAAGACGGCTGGGCTTTATGAAAAACCAGACGTCAGACCCTGTTTTCCAAAATGGAGAGCTGAAGGTGGATTATGGGGCAGGCTGCGCCTGGCTGGGAGAGCGTCCGCTGCATCTGACGCCCATTGAATACAAGCTTCTGTGCGTCATGACACAGAATGTGGGAAAGGTACTGACCCATACCTTCATCACGCAGAAAGTCTGGGGCAGCACCACGGAAAGCGATGTGGCGTCCCTGCGGGTATTCATGGCTACCTTACGGAAAAAGCTGGGTGGGAATGGCACCCAGTATATCCAGACCCACATCGGCGTGGGCTACCGGATGATGAAGCTATAAATTCATCTGAAAAGAAATACAATTTTCAATTTCGAGAACGAGGAGCTGCTTATGATCAAAAAATTAACGCCCGGGCAGATTATCGCCCTGGGATTTGTCCTGGTGATCTTGCTGGGATCAGGTCTGCTGATGCTGCCCTGCAGTGTGCAGCCGGGTTGGGAGATTACCTATATCGATGCACTTTATATGTCCGCCAGCGCCGTCTGTGTAACAGGACTTGCCGTGGTTGATACAGGCACAGCTTTTACCCCCATTGGCCGTTTTTTTATGGCCATGCTGATTCAGGTGGGCGGCCTTGGTGTCGCCACGGTTGGTACCGGTGTGATGCTGGCCATGGGCAAGAAGATCAATCTGAAGGGACGGAATCTCATCCGTGAGGCCGGCAATCTGGAAAATGGACGAGGTGCCATCCGCTTTCTCAAAAGCGTTCTGCTGACCACACTGACCATTGAATTGCTGGGCGCGGTCCTCAGCTTTCCGGTGTTCCTTCAGGACTACACCTGTCCCGAAGCACTGGGTTACAGTCTTTTCCACTCGATATCAGCTTTCAATAACTCCGGTTTTGACATTCTGGGCAACTCTGGAGACTTACATTCCAGTGTGAGCCTGTTGGCATATCACGAAAATGGATGGATGAACCTGGTAACCTCCGGACTCATCATTTTCGGCGGCATTGGCTTCCTGGTGATTCAGGAGATGCGCAGAAACAAGCTGCACTGGAAGAATTACTCCATGCACGCCAAGGTGGTGATGACCACCACGCTGGCACTCATCCTCTCTGGCACGGTGCTGATCAAGCTGACGGAGGGAAGTGAGACCTGGATGGGCGCCTACTTCCAAAGTGTTTCCACCCGTACTGCCGGTTTTGCCACCACCGATTTATCCACATACAGCAGCGCAGGTTTGCTGCTGATGATCGTACTGATGTTCATTGGTGCCTCGCCAGGCTCCACCGGCGGTGGTATCAAAACCACAACGTTTTTTGTGATGCTGAAGGGGATTCAATCTGCAGCCACTAACAAAACGGAAAAAGCATTTCATTATGCCATCCCAAGAGAACTGTTCCGCAAAGCAGCCGTGATTATCATGCTGGCGCTGTGTGTGGTTCTGACAGGAACCTATCTGATGCTGCTCATGGAACCTGGTGTTCCTTTTTTGGATGTCTTGTTTGAGGTGACCAGTGCCTTTGCCACGGTGGGTCTGTCCACCGGTATTACGTCTTCTTTGAGCGTTGGATCCAAACTGCTGTCCATTGTGATTATGTATATCGGGCGGCTTGGCCCGCTGACTGTTGCGTGTCTCTGGCACTTTACCAAGGGTGATCGGGTTGGATACCCGGACGGAAATATTGCCATCGGATAATTTTGGAGGAATATGTATGTTTAAAAAGAATAAAAATGACAGCAACACCTATGGCATTGTGGGGTTGGGCCGTTTTGGCACTGCCCTTGCATTGGAACTGTATCAGTCCGGTGCTGATTTTATTGTGGTGGACCGTGATGAAGAAAAGGTCCGGGAGATGCGCGAATTCACGGACAATGCCTTTGTGGTTCGGAGTCTGGATAAAAAGACCCTGATGGAAACGGGTATTCAGAACTGCGATGTGGCGGTGGTGTGTATTGGAAGCCAGCTGGATACCTCCATTTTGACCACGCTGCATCTGGTCAGCCTGGGGATCCCTACCGTCATTGCCAAATCCACCAGCGTGGAGCATGGTGAGATTCTGGAAAAACTGGGGGCCCAGGTGGTTTACCCCGAGCGGGATATGGCGATTCGCCTGGCCAATCGGCTGGAAGCATCCCGGATGCTGGATTATATCCAGTTGTCGGAAAAGCTGAATTTCTCCAAATTGATGGCCCCGGAGAAAATGCTGGGTAAAACTGTGTTGGAAGTGAATTTGCGGAAGAATTTTGGAGTCAACATCATTGCTGTTGAAAACAACGGCAGCTTGAATGAGGTGGTGCCTCCGGATTACAGCTTCAAAAAGGGAGACATTCTCTTCCTCTCCGGCAGCAAAGCAGGCCTGAATCGGCTATCCCAGTGGGCGGAATAAATACAGAAAAGACCAACCTGTGAGGGTTGGTCTTTCTTGTTTGGCTAAAGAAAACCACCGGCATAGCCGGTGGTTATGATTGGCAGAGAGTGTGGGATTCGAACCCACGGTGGGTTTCCCCATCACCAGTTTTCAAGACTTGTGGGCATTTCGGAGTTTTACGGAATTTATTAGAATTTGTAGGAAGTAATTAGAACTCAAAAATCTAGTGTTCCCAAGGACTTTTCGGCTTTCAAAGTCGAAAAGCCCTTGATTTTCTAAGTCAAAAAGACTTCCTCGCAACACCCCCAATTCTAAGATTTTTCTAATAGACGACATTAGAAAAGCCCTTAGAATTGCCTCAATTGTTGCCCTTTTGGATTGCACTGGCAGTGCATT
>JBJDYI010000022.1:0-3916 GCA_051867165.1 Faecousia sp.
GGTTTCATTGGATTCTTCCTGCCACGGAGGGTGCTACCCTCCATTGGATGCCTCCTGCCAAGGGTACGCTGTCCCCTTTGGATTCCTCTGCCAACAGGGCGCTCTCGCCCCTATTGGATGACCCCGAGCCAAAGGAACTACCGTCCCTTTGGAATCCCAGCCCGTTTTGAAAGGAATGCCCACAAATGAAAATGGTTTGTGGGCAAACATTTCAAAACGCAAAAATCCCCAGAGCTTCATCCGGTAAGAAGATGAAGTTCTGGGAATTTAGATGGCACTATGGATATTTTTCTGATTCACACTGAGGGTGCTGAATTAGCTGCTCTCTTACGACATAAGTGTCAGCATTACAACCCGAAAACAGCAAAGAAAGAAGGAAATAGAACAACGAAAACCGCCTGGATAGACAAAAAGAACCGAATCCTGTCCTTTACGATCCTCAGCTGCGCAGAATTATTTTGCGAGGAAGAAAATCGATTTTGGCAGCAAGTTTTATTTCTTATGCGTGAGGGGTACAAAATACAGTAATCTTCCTGATGGGTATTGCCGTCTTTTTATGGCGATAACCAACCTATTTATGTCAAATGACACGGATGTTGAACACCAGTATCAAAATCAATTAATGGTGCTTTACTTTGGAAGAACGGGATATATATGAATCGCCAGTTCACCCTCTGGTGTCCTGTATATCGTTGCCCTTTTCATGCTCAGCTTCCCACGCTGATTTCCTCCATGAATCTTCTGTTGTTTCCACCGGCTTCTTTGTCTTTCCTGCGCATCCTGTAAAGATAAGGGTTGCAAACAGCTGGATGACGATTGCAAAGACAAGGACAAGTTTTTCTTTCTCCATCATTTTGATTCTCCTTTCCCTGGTGTCATCCCACCATTGTGTTTAATTCATCTTATCCTAAATATTAGACGTAAAAATCATGCCGATCGGCGCATGAAGCAATAAATTCTTTTTACTTCTTCAACAAACAGACCTGCCAGTCAATATTAGGATGGACTTTCTCGTTTCTCTTTGGTATACTACCATTAACAAAGGAGGCATATCCATGAGACAGGAAGAAAAGAGTCAGAAAAGCAGAGCGCATATTTTACAACACGCTTTTGCGGAATTTGCCGAGCGGGGCTATCTCGGAGCATCTGTGAACACGATCTGCGCGGCCGGTAAAATATCCAAGGGACTGTTATATCATTACTACACTGACAAGGACACGCTGTATCTTGCCTGTGTGCAGCAGTGCTTCCAGGAGCTGACCTCCGTCCTTTCTGCCGCGCTTGATGCGCAGACTGTCACACCGGATCAGTATTTCGATGTCCGGCTGGTGTTCTTTGCCCAGCACCCCCAGCACCAGAGGCTGTTTTGCGACACTGTTGTGAGTCCCCCCCGGCACCTGCTCCGGGAGCTGGCAGAGTGTCGGGCTTCCTTTGACAAACTGAACGAAACCATGCTCACCGCCATTCTGGAAAAGGAGACGCTGGCGCCGGGTCTGAGCATCCCGGATGCCATTGCCCAGCTTCGGATTTTTGAGGACTGTGTCAGCACCTACCTGAAAAATGCCGGTCTAGAACAACAGCAGACGGACAAGCACAATCAGCTGTGCCGCCAGACCTTCCAGACGATGCTCTATGGATTGATTGCCCGGACATAATATACGACCCGTCCCGTGAGAGGAAAATCTTACGGGACGGGATTATTTTATGACAACATATTGACCACTTGGTCTGTTTGTGCTATACTTTCACAAAACAGACTTGTAGGTCTATTATTAAGCAAGAAAGAAGGATCCCTTGAATGTCCCATAAGAAACCCAAAACCCAATCCATTCTCTCTGATATGCCCCCGGCAAAGGCCATTGTGAAACTGGCAATCCCCGCCACGCTGGCGCTGCTTGCAAAAGCGGTTTACAATCTGGTGGATACCGCCTATATCGGAATGTTAAACTCCGATATCGCCCTGACGGCGGTGGGTGTCACGGTACCTCTGCTGCTGATCATGGTTTCCGTGGAGAATATCTTTGCCGCAGGCGCGGCAGTACTGGCAGGCCGTCAGCTGGGAGCAAAAGAACCGGACGCCGCAAGCCGCACGGTTACTACCGTCATCGGTCTTTCCATCATCATCGGTATCGCCCTGTGTGGGGGCGGCATTGTGTTTATTGATCCGCTGATGCGTGCCTTCGGTGCATCGGAGGCATCGTTGCCCCTTGCCAAGGACTATGCCTTTTGGATGTTCATTGCCGCATTGGCAAATCTGCCCGCCCAGAGTATGAACTGCGCCGCCCGTGCGGAATCCTCTGTGAAGATTTCCTCTATCGCGGTCATCACCGGCGCAGCACTGAATATTCTGCTGGACCCGGTGTTCATGTTTGACTGGGGTCTGAATCTGGGGGTGGAGGGCGCATCCCTGGCCACTACCGTGTCCCAGTTTGTCACCTTCTTGATTCTGACCTGGTTCTATCTCAGCGGACGCTCCGTCATCAAGATCCGCCTCAAAGCCTTCCATCCCTGCTGGGCTTTCATCAAAGCCGTAGCCATGATCGGTATTCCCACAGCGGTTATCCAAATCTGTCTGTCCGTTGCCGCCTCCTTGACCAACATCGCTGCCGCCTCCCTGCCCCAGTCCGATGAAATCATCGCCGCCTATGGCGTTGTCCAGCGACTGGTACTCATTGGCTGCTATGTGATCATGGGCTTCATGCAGGGCTATCAACCGGTGGCTTCCTACGCCTTCGGCGCAAAGAATGAGGATCGGTTCCATCAATCGGTGCGCTTCTCCCTGAAAGGTGCGTTGCTTCTGACCATTCTGGTTGAGGTTGCCTATATTCTGCTGGCAAAGCCTCTGATCCTGCTGTTTAACAGCAATCCCGTGATCGTGGACTACGGTCGATGGCTGTTGATTTCCCAGATGGTGCTGTACCCTGCCTTCGGGCTGTGCTATATGATGACGATCACCTATCAAACCATCGGGGCATCCCGGTACGGACTATTCCTTTCCGCAATTCGGCAGGGACTATTCTATATCCCCTTCATTCTGATCCTGCCAAGGCTGTTTGGCGTAGGCGGCATTTATGCGTCCCAGCCCGCAGCGGATGTATTAACCATTCTGGTTTGTGTTTTTTCCATTCCCGCAATGAAGCGAATCGCATCCAAAAATATGGTGCAATGACGTTTTGTATTGGAAATAGTGAAAATACGCCGTCAAAGCCCCATGCCTTGGTATCTTCGGGGAAAATCTGGTGGTAGCCAACCAGGGCAATAATCTGGCCAACCAGTAGCGCAACAGCCGGTGTGTCCAAAACTGCGATCACATTCATCACAACGCCCTGCAGGCCGCACATTTCGCCGATGGTTTTAAACAGCATCAGCACAATTGGAGTCAGGATGGGCAAGAATGCCATCAGGAGGGAGGGCAGCTTCTGGTTTTCGGGAACGTCCACCACGTTTTCCGGCAGGTAGTAGTACTTCTTGCCCATCCAGACGGAGCCAAAGTAGGCCACCAGCATGACTGGGATGGAAACCAGAGCACCAAACAGGATAACATAACCCAGGTCAGCACTCAGGATGCCCGCAACGGTCAGAGGACCAGGCGTAGGAGGAACAAACATATGGGTTGCATGCAGACCCATACACATGGCGACAGCCATGGTGGTCATGGAAATTTTGGTATCCTTGGACATTCTCTTTTCCATTCCGCATGCTTCAGGACTTCGTAAGTGCCGCCTCTTGTACCCACAAAGGAAAAATGGTTTGTGGTCATTCTTTTCAAAACGTCAGCAACGCAAAAATCCCCAGGACATCATCCAGTAAGAAGATGAAGTCCTGGGGATATTGCGTGTTGCACGTTTGGGAGATTTCCCGTTTTCATCATATATCCGGAGAATTGCTGGAGCCAAGTTCCCCAAGATATTCCTCC